>JBGCFX010000202.1:0-54513 GCA_045110395.1 Polaribacter sp. | reverse complement strand
TTTGGATTGATTAATATTCTACTTATATGATGTGAATCTGGCAAACCAACATTTGTCCAAGTTTTTCCATTATCAGTAGATTTTAACATTCCTATTCCTGCATAAGAGGATCTTGAAGAATTTTTTTCTCCAGTACCAACCCAAATCGTTCCAGAATTAAAATGGACAGCAATATCACCAATATTTTGTGTTGGAGAGTTGTCTAAAATTGGTGTAAAGGTAGTTCCGTTATTTTTTTTTTTTTTTTAACCTCCTGAAGCATAACCCACATAAAATTCTGTTGTATCATTAGGGTTTACAGCAACATCTGCAACTCTACCACTCATTACTGTGGGGCCAATATTGGTAAACTCAATATTTTTAACCAATGATGATTGCATCATCTTCGATTTTTGAGTTAAAGAATTTTGAATAATGTCTGAACTTGTTGGTGTTTGTGCTACTAATGTGATTGAAAAAAACATTATTACTAATTGAAAAATAGATTTCATAAGAAATTAGGTTTGGTTTTAAAGTGATGAAATTACTGCTTGTTTAATGAATATCAAAAAAATTAACACCTTTTTGGTTTTTTTGCTATGAATTCACAAATTTATAAGTCTTTAACAAACTTTAATAAATATTAAAGAAGCGTTAAGGATTGAAATGACATCCTTTTTGCTTTTTCAGCAAAAAGATATAATGGAAAGCCTGTTAAAACGCCCAAAAAATAATTAAAGTTCTCCAACTTAAAACAACGTATCTTTGCCCACAGAAACTGCTACATAAAGCGAGTTTCGTAAATATTATTTATGACATTTAAAGATTTAGGTTTATCTAACGCGATTTTGAAAGCTGTTGAAGAAAAAGGATACACCAAACCATCACCCATACAAGAAAAAGCAATTCCGCCAATTTTAGAGGGCAAAGATATTTTAGCTTCTGCACAAACAGGAACAGGAAAAACAGCTGGTTTTACATTACCTGTGTTACAGTATTTAACAGAAACAAAACATCCAAAATACAGACCTTTAAGAGCTTTGGTTTTAACGCCAACAAGGGAATTGGCTGCGCAAGTTTATGATAATGTAAGAGAATATAGCAAATATGTAAACATTAAATCTGCTGTAGTTTTTGGTGGCGTTAATGCGAAACCACAAATTGCAACTTTAAAAAACGGAGTTGATATTTTAGTGGCAACACCTGGTAGATTGTTAGATTTACACGATAGAAAAGCGGTTTCTTTTAAACGTGTAGATGTTTTAATTTTAGATGAAGCTGATAGAATGTTAGATATGGGTTTTGTTAGAGATATTAACAAAATCATTAGTTTTATGCCTGCCAAAAGGCAAAACTTAATGTTTTCTGCTACTTTTTCTAAAGATATTAAGAAATTGGCAGCTACTATTTTAAGAAATCCTATTGAGGTGGAAACTGCTCCACAAAATTCTACTGCAAAAAAAGTAACTCACAAGGTTTTTAAAGTTGATAAAAAGAAAAAAACGGAGTTTACTATTAAACTAATTCAAGATAATAATTGGAATCAAGTTTTAATATTTACTAGAACAAAGCATGGAGCAAATAGGTTAACTGAAAAATTAATAAAATCTAAAATTTCTGCAGCTGCTATTCATGGAAATAAAAGTCAAGGTGCAAGAACAAAAGCGCTGAAAAACTTTAAAGATAATTCTATTAAAATTTTGGTTGCTACAGATATTGCAGCTCGTGGTTTAGATATTCCTTTATTACCTCATGTAATTAATTACGAATTGCCAAATGTGCCAGAAGATTATGTACATAGAATTGGTAGAACTGGAAGAGCTGGAGCTGCAGGAGAAGCAATTTCTTTAGTTTGTAGTGAGGAAACTGAATACCAGAATGAAATAGAAAAACTATTAAACGAAAAATTAAAATCTACTATTGTAGCAGGTTTTGAACCTACAGATACTGCACCACCCAAAAGAGCTGCTTCACAAAGCAAAGGTTCTTTTGGAAAGAAAAATAAAGGTGGTTCTTCTAGTTCATCAAACCAAAATAGACCTAAAAAGAAACCTCATTTTAAAGGAAATAAACCTGCAGGTGCAACTTCTGGACGTGGTAGAACTGGCGCTCCTAAAAAGAAGCGTTTTTAATAGCATTTTTTGTTGATGATATTATTGCTACATTTGTGTTTTAAACTCAAATTTGTATGAAATATCACCAAATAAATTCAGAACTTTTTATAAAAAATCGCAAAAATTTTGCTGCTGTAATGCAACCAAATAGTATTGCTATTTTTAATTCTAACGACATTTATCCTATAAGTGCAGATAGCACAATGCCTTTTGAGCAACACAGAGATATATTTTATTTAAGTGGTGTAGACCAAGAAGAAAGTGTTTTAATGTTGTTTCCTGATTGCCCAAATGAAAATTTACGAGAAGTGCTTTTTGTTAGAGAAACTAATGAACATATTGCAGTTTGGGAAGGTGAGAAACTAACCAAAGAAGCTGCTACCAAAACAAGTGGAGTAAAAACAATTTATTGGTTACAAGATTTAGAGAAAATTTTGTTTGAAATGAGTACTTATGCAGATACTTTTTACATCAACACCAATGAACATTACAGAGCTTCTGTAGAAACTGAAACAAGAGAAGATAGGTTTATAAAATGGTTGTTGGCAAAATATCCTGCACATTCTGTAGCAAAAAGCAATCCTATTTTGCAACGTTTGCGTTCTGTAAAAGACCAAATAGAATTAGACTTAATGCAACACGCATGTAATATTACAGAAAAAGGTTTTAGACGCATTTTAAACTTTGTAAAACCCAATGTTTGGGAATATGAGATTGAAGCTGAATTGTTGCACGAATTTGTAAAAAACCGTTCTAAAGGATTTGCTTATACACCAATTATTGCATCAGGAAATAATGCCAATGTTTTGCATTATATAGAGAATAATCAACAATGTAAGGCTGGTGATTTAATTTTGTTTGATATTGCTGCAGAATACGCAAATTATAAAAGTGATTTGTCAAGAACAATTCCTGTTTCTGGTAAATTCTCTGATAGACAAAAAGCAGTTTACAATGCTGTTAATCACGTAAAAAAGGAAGCTACAAAATTATTAGTTCCTGGAACAATTTGGAAAGAATATCATAAAGAAGTTGGTGATATTATGACAGCTGAATTATTAAAATTAGATTTATTAGATAAAGTTGATATTAAAAATGAAGATAAAAATTGGCCTGCATACAAAAAATACTTTATGCACGGAACAAGCCATAATATTGGTTTAGACACACACGATTATGGCCTTTTACACGAACCAATGCAAGCAAATATGGTCTTTACTGTAGAACCTGGAATTTATATTCCTGATGAAGGTTTTGGAATTCGTTTAGAAGATGATGTTGTTATTCAAGAAAAAGGAGAACCTTTTAATTTAATGGGAAATATACCTATAGAGGCAGATGAAATTGAAGATTTAATGAATTAAATTTTTAAAATCTATATTTTTTAGAGATTTGACTCTAATTGAGATAAATAGTTGATTTTACAAGTGATGACATTTTATTAACATTAGGGCTTTTGAAAAAATTTTGATATATTTACTACATATTAATTTAAATAAATTGTAAGATTATGGCAGTAATGAAAGTTATTGAAGTGTTAGCAAATTCTGACAAAAGTTGGGAAGATGCTACAAAAAAAGCGGTAAAACAAGCCTCTAAATCAGTTAAAAACATTAAATCTGTATTTGTACAATCTCAGAGTGCTGTTGTTAATGGTGATGATGTTGCCGAATTTAGAGTAAACTTAAAAATTACTTTTGAAGTAAATTAAACGATATTATACTAACTACTATAGAGCGATTTAATATTGATTATTAAGTCGCTTTTTTAATTTATATATTATGAATACTTTTCAAATATCAATTGTTCTGTTAGTTGCCATTATTCACATTTACATACTGTATTTAGAAATGGCTTTATGGACCACCAAAAAAGGAATTAAAACATTTGGCTTAAAAGACAAACAATTTGCAGAAGAAACCAAAGTTATGGCTGCTAATCAAGGTTTATATAATGGTTTTTTAGCTGCAGGATTTATTTGGGCTTTTATTTCTGATAACCCTAATACTGCCATTTTCTTTTTTAGCTGTGTAGCAATTGCAGGAATTTATGGAGCCTATTCAACTAAAAAAAGAAGTATTCTTTACATACAAACAATACCTGCATCTTTGGGTTTAATTTCTCTCCTATTATTCTAAGTTAATTTTTATTCTTCAATAAGAAACTACTATTTTTGCAACTTAATTTCTAACAAGAAAATAATGGAAGAATATATAGAAAAAATTAAAAACTTTGTAGTTGAGTACTCACCAAAAATACTAGTAGCATTGGCTATTTTAATTATTGGTTTGTTTGTAATAGGTATTGTTGTAAAAACCTCTAAAAATATACTCAAGAAAAGAGGTGTTGACGAAACACTTCAGAAATTTTTAGGAAACTTTTTGGGTTGGTCTCTAAAAATCTTATTATTTATTACAGTAATTGCAAAGTTAGGTGTAGAAACTGCCTCTTTTGCAGCAATTATTGCAGCAGCTGGTTTAGCTGTTGGTTTAGCACTTCAAGGTTCTCTTGCTAATTTTGCAGGAGGTGTTTTAATTATGATTTTTAAACCTATTAAATTGGGCGATTTAATTGAAGCTCAAGGAGAAATTGGGGTTGTAAAAGAAATCGAAATCTTTACCACAAAATTAATTGGTTTGTCTAATAGAGAAATTATTATCCCTAATGGAAGTCTATCTAATGGAAACATTATTAATTACACAACAGAAGGAACTAGAAGAGTAGATTTGGTTATTGGTGTGTCTTATGATGCAGATATTAAAAAAACAAAAGAAGTTTTAACGCAAGTTTTGACTTCGCACCCAAAAGTATTAAAAGAACCTAATCCTGGAGTAACTGTTTTAGAATTGGCAGATAGTTCTGTAAATTTTGCAGTTAGACCTTGGTGTAATACAGAAGATTATTGGACTGTTTATTTTGATGTTACAGAAAACGTGAAATTAGCTTTAGATGCAGCAGGAATCGAAATTCCTTATCCACACAGAGTAAACATTAATAAACCAGAATAACCGATTAAAAAATAGGTTTCTTTTTCTTTTCAGGAATTACAACGAAATCTTTTAAATAAAAAGGCTCAAAATAAGCGACATCTTCGATGTCGTTTTTTTTGTATTTAGCATACGATAATATTGCCATTTCTCTTGCTGATGGAAATTTGTCATCAATAAAAACTGAATTTTTATGTGTGATAATTTCTTTGCATTTCTGAGCCCCATCACCTAAAAAATAAACTTTATGCTCTTTTAGATATTCAGAAAAAGAGTTTTCATCTATAATTTCTGCTTTAATATCTCTTATTTGTTGATGTTGGTTATTATAAACAGCTGCATACACTTCCATTCTTCTAGCATCTAAAAGAGGCACAATGAGACCCTCTTCAATAGAAATACTATGAGCTAAAGAAGTTAAGGTTTCTAAAGAAATTAAAGGTTTGTTAAAAGCAAAACAAAGTCCTTTTGCAGCAGAAACACCAATTCTTAAACCAGTATAAGAACCTGGTCCTTTGCTAACTGCTACAGCATCTATTTCTGTAGATGCTAGATTTGCTTCTTTTAAAATATCAACAATAAAAGGATGCAAAACTTCTGCATGCGAATAATTGCCATTATTCAATTCTTTTATAGCTAAAATAGCTCCGTTTTTTGCAATACTTACAGAGCAATTTTTTGTTGCAGTTTCTATGTTAAGGATAATTGCCAATTTCTATTTTTTTTACAAAGATAGTATTTCAAAAAAAGAAAACCTCATATAAATAAAGACCCTTCAGGTTTTAAAAACTTGAAGGGTCTGTAAATATTTTAAGATTATAAAATTATTCTAAAACTAACTCACCAGAGTAAAACTGTAATACTTTTGTTTTAAAAACATAGTCGTATTTAGAACGTATCATAGCTCCTTCAGCGTTTACTAAACGAGTTCTAACCAAATCGAAATCAAACAAAGTCATAGCTCCATAATTATAGCTTTCTTGTGCATTTTTAAAAGCTTCTTTTTGTGCTTCTAAAGAAATTTTAGCAGCTTCATAAGTTTTTAAAGCCGTTTTTACATCTAAGAATGCTTGTTCTATCGTTTGTTTTAATTGTAATTTCTGACTCTCTAATCTTGTTTCAGAAATTTCTTTATTGATTATAGATTGTGCCACTCTATTTTTTGTCTGAAAACGATTAAAAATAGGAATGTTTACACTAAACCCTGCACCATAACCAAAATTGTCATCTAATTGAGTTCCAAAACCTGTATTGCTTACACCAGCTGGTAAATTTAAGTTATAACCATAGTTTGTAGATAAGGAAGCAGACGCTGTAACTGTTGGATAAAATGCACTTTCTGCAATAGCAATATTAAAGTCTGCATTTTCTATATCTAATTTTGCTCTAGCAATTTCTGGCATATAATCTAAAGATTTATTATAAACAGAACTTGAGGTTTTATAAAATAAATTAGAAGATGGTGTGCCTACATTTATTGGGGCAACATCAAAATTTTCTACAGGTTCTTGAATTAATTGCGCTAAGTTTAACAAAGCAATATCTAAAGCGTTTTCTTGGGTAACAACTCCTTGCAAATCGTTTGCTGCTGTAGATTGAAAGTTTAACAAATCTCCTTTAGCAATAGACCCTGCTTTAAATCTTGCATCTGCAGCTTCTATTTGTTTTTTACTAATTGCTGCTTGCACTTTTGCTACTTCTAAATTTTCTTTCGCAAATAACACATTCAAATATGTATTTACAACTCTTAAAGAAACATCATTTTCTATTTGTTTTAAATCGTATAAACTTGTTTCTACACCTAATTGTGCTTGTTTGTAGGTATTTGTATTTCTGAAACCATTAAAAACAGTATATCCAGAACTTGCACCAAAAGAACCTCCAAAAAAAGTTGTATTTACACGATTTTGAGATACAGGATCAAATCCAGTTCCAAAGTTTAAGTTTCCTCTTGTATTTGCAGTTAAATTAGGTAAGAAATTACCTTTTGCAATATCTACATCTTTTTTAGCTAGCTCTAAACTTAATCTATTTTGTTGAATAGAAATGTTTTTTAGAAGTGCTTGATCTACAGCTTCTTTTAATGTCCATTTTTTTTGTGAAAATGTAGCTATTGATGTAAATATGGCTACAAATAGGATAAGGTTGGTCTTCAAAATTTTAAAATTTTATATTTCTTATTAGTTGATTTTCAATGGTTGTGCCAAAAAAAAATAAAATGTAAAGATGTTGATAATCAGTGTTTTAAATTTTGTGAATAATTGGTTATTATTTAAAATCGAACACTTTGTTCATCAATAATGAACACTTTAGTTTTTCTTAGTTTCTATAAGACGACTAAATGTAAAATATGTTACAAAACTATCGTCTTATAATAATGTTAATTTTTAGCGGTTTTCTTATATCTATAAATAACGAAGAATAAAGTTCCTATTAAAAGATATGGAAATACCATTAAATAGGTAATTCCGTTATTTACACCTTCTGCCATAGAAACGTCGCCATTTTCTACTACTGCTTTACACATTGCACATTGTGAAAATGCTGTTTTTGATGAGAAAATCATCAACAAAACTAACAATAAAACTCTTTTTTTAAACATAATATGGAGAAATCATTAAATAGACAACAACACCAGTTATAGCAACATATAACCAAAGAGGAAATGTAATTTTAGCAATTTTTTTATGTTCTGGAAAATTGCCCAATCTTGCTCTCATAAATGTTGTTAATACAAATGGAATTATAATTATTGATAAAATAATATGCGTTATTAAAATAAAATAGTAAACGTATTTTATAGCTCCTTCTCCTAAGAATTTAGTAGAATCTGAAGTCATATGATAGGCTATATACATCAACAAAAAAAGTAAGGAACAAAAAATAGCGAATGTATTTAATTGCTCATGTAACTTTCTGTTTCCTTTTTTTATAGCGATAACTGCAGCAATTAAAATAACAGCAGTTAAACCATTGATAGATGCATAAATGGGAGGTAAAAAAGTGAGTGGTTTTACATTAAAACCTAAGTCTTTTAAATTTACACCAAACAAAACTGCTACAGCCAAAGGAATTACAATTGACAATACAGTAATAATTTTTTTGTACTTTTTTTCTTGTGATAAACCTTGTGCTGAATTCATTTCTGTATTACTCATTTAACAACAATTTTATATCTTCTTTTAATTCTTTTATTTGATCAGGAAATTCTTGCTCTTCAATCGCTCTATAAAACATAATTGGGTTACCAAACTCATCTTTTCTTGATCTGATGAAGCCGTTTTTATCTATTAAAGCAAATAAACCTGAATGCTCAAAACCTCCATGTGCTTCATCTCCTTTTCCTGCATATAATTTAAAGCCTTTGTTAGATAAAGCATATACCACTTCTTCTGATTTACCAGTTAGCAAATGCCAATTTTTGTGTGTAATCCCATTATTTTTGGCATACTCTTTTAAAATTTCTGGAGTATCTATTTCTGGAGTGATAGAAATAGACGCAATTCCAAATTCTGGATTGCCAAAAAAAGTATCTTGAATCGTTACCATTTTCTGGTTCATTATTGGGCAAATAGTTGGGCAAGTAGAAAAGAAAAACTCTACTACATAAACTTTGCCTTCATACTCTTTATTTGTAATTGTTTTACCTTCTTGATTTGTAAAAGAAAAATTAGGTACTTTATTAAAAGTATGTAAATCTGCTTTTTTAAAATGATTTACCACTTTTGGCACTGTGTAAATACCAAACAGTAAAATAATAAAAGTAATGCCTATGTACGAATATTTTTTATTCATAATCCTACCTCTTTTCTGTCTGCCTTATTTTTGTTTCTATCTTTAAAAGCTGCATAATACTCATAATACAATACTTTTACGTCGTCTTTTAATTTGCCATTTAATACAGAAACAGAATTCATATTATAACCATATAATTTGCCATTTTTAGCATCTTCATCTTTTAATCTCCCTCTTAAATTCACATATTTGTCTACTAAAAATGCTTTTGATGAGCCTAAATTTACAAGTGGCTCATTATAAGAAAAGCTTTGGTAAAAACCTTCTATTTCTTCTTTAGAACTTGGTATAAATTTCCATTTTTGCATATCTGTAAAAGCACCTATTTCTTTTTTTAATTTCTGGGCTTCTGCTTCTTGCTCTTTTGGATAAATTGCCAAAACTTGAAACTTTTTATAATCTGTAAACTTTTTATAGACTTTTTCATTCAAGTTAAATAAGCCAGACTTGTTTGCATTTACATCATTTCCTAAAAAGCAAATAATAGAAATATGGTCTTTTAATTGTACTTGTTTGTTTGCATCTATTTCTGAAACATCGATAATGTTAGGAGTAACTATAGGTAGTTTTGTGAAATTATTTTCTCCTGTAGATAAAATTAAAAAACAGATTAAAGGAAATATAAAAAGCAGAAATAATACAATTCTTTTTTTTGTGAAAAATTTCATTTATTTAAAATTTTACTAAGTCTTACAGATTTTTTTAAATCTTGTAATTAATTATTTAGTATAAAAAAAGGCGGTTAAAAACCACCTTTCTATTATTTTATTACCATCTTACAAGTGGTGCTAATGTGCTGTGTAAATAATCTCCTTCTATTAAAAGTAGTGTTACTAAGTAACAGATTAGAAAAACGGCTGTCCAAACTACTGCTCTTCTAAACCATTTCTTTTCTCCTTCCATATGCATAAATGCCCAAGTAATTCCGTAAGCTTTTGCAAGAGTTAGAATTATAAAAATCCAGTTTAGAGGACTAGTTCCTAAAATGCTTGTAAGGTGTAAGGAATCTGGTTTATAGATACCTAATATTACTTCTACAATTGTAATTGCAGATAATATCCAAAATACGTTCCAGATTCTTTTTGTATGAGATTGTGCGTGTGCCATTTTTTAAATATGCTTTATTTTAGACTTTAACTTTTGCTAAAAAATATTTTTTGTTAAACTAAGTAGAAGAAGGTAAATACAAATACCCAAACTAAATCTACAAAGTGCCAATATAATCCAACTTTTTCTACCATTTCATAATGTCCTCTTTTTTCATAAGTACCTAAAATAACATTAAAGAAAATGATGATATTAATAATGATTCCTGATAAAACGTGAAACCCGTGAAAACCTGTAATAAAGAAAAAGAAATCTGCAAAAATGGTGTTTCCATATTCATTTACTTTTAAGTTTGCGCCTTCTACAACCATTTTTGTTTTTGCAAGTTGTGCCATTCCTTCTTCTCTAGAGAGAATTACTTTACTTTTTTCATCAGCATTTATCAATTCTGATTTTATTAAAATATCTGGATTCGCATTGTAAGCGTTAATTACTTGATCTATAGAATAGGTAGAAATAGTTGCTTCTTCTTGAAACCATAAACCATTTTTCTTGGTATGTTGTACTCTATCATCTGTTCTTTCGCCAACGACAAAGTCAGACAAAGCTATTTGATGACCATCTTTCACAAACTGTAGAACTTTACCATCAGTAGTTTTTACAGCTCCATAAGATCCTTTGATAAATGTGTTCCATTCCCAAGCTTGAGAACCCACAAATATTAAACCACCAATAATGGTTGCAAACATATACCAAGCCACTTTATTTTTTTTCATATGATGACCAGCATCTACAGCCAATACCATTGTTACAGAAGAAGCAATTAAGACAAATGTCATAAAAGCAACATAAATCATTGGGTAATTTCCGTGGAAAAAAGGAATATGTGTAAAAACCTCATCTGCAATTGGCCAAGAATCTATAAATTTGAATCTTGTTAAACCATAAGCAGCTAAAAACCCTGAAAAGGTTAAAGCATCAGAAACGATAAAAAACCACATCATCATTTTACCATAACTTGCACCAAATGGTTTTACTCCACCACCATTCCAAGTTTCTTTACTATCAGAAGGTATAGCAATATTTGCTTCCATATATATTTTCTGTTAATTAATTCTAAAGTTAGTTTCGCAAAAATAACTATTTTTCATCACCTAATAAAATAGAAAAAGAAAAATAGATAAATCCATAGTATATCTACAAAATGCCAGAAGATAGCACCTAACTCAAAGCCAAGCATATTGTCTGATTTGTATTTGTATTTAAAATGATTATAAATAACAACGAAAAGTACTAAAACACCTGCCAACAAGTGCAAAACGTGCATAAATGTAATACCAATTATAAATGATGTTGATACTGTACTTTCTGGTCCTGTAAAAAATAAACCAACACTTTTTAATTCGTTAAAACCAACATATTGTTGCCAAATAAAACCAATTCCTAGTAATAAAGTTACAACTACAAAGATTAAAGAGAGTTGTCTTTTATCGCTTTTTAGAAATTTTTGCGATAAAAAAAGCGAAATGCTACTTGTTACAATTAAAAATGTACTCACATAAAATGCTTGAGGTAAATCAAAAGAAACCCAATCATCACGTTTCATACTTATTACATACGCACTTGTTAATCCTGCAAAAAACATAACCATACTAATCATAGAAACCCATAACATAGGTTTTGCAGATTTTTTCTTGGCCACTGTTAATTCTTGTTGTAAAATTTGTTCGCTTATCATTTTAATGTAAAAATTTATCTACTACATATATAATTTGGACTACTGTAATATATAAAACGCTTGATAACATTAGTTTTCTTGCGTCTATATTATTTTCACTTTTGTGTAATTTTACTGCAAAATACAACATATAAACTCCTAATAAAGCAACAATAACTGCTGTTATTGGATGAATATAAAATGCGCCAGATACTTTTAAAACAGGTGCAATTGATACCAAAATCATAATTATGGTATAAAAAATAATTTGTTTTACAGCTCCTTTATCTTTGGTATTCATTGGTAACATATTAAAACCTGCTTTTTTATATTCTTCGTCTTGTAACCAGCCAATTGCCCAAAAATGTGGGAATTGCCAGAAAAATTGAATCATAAATAAAAAACCTGCTTCTATACCAAAATGATTTGTAGCTGCAACCCAACCTAACATAAAAGGAATGGCACCTGGAATGGCACCCACAAAAACTGCTAAAGGTGTTACCGATTTTAAAGGTGTATATGCACTTGTGTATAAAAATATAGAGATTGCACCAAACAAAGCTGTTTTTGGATTGATGCTATATAATATTGCAATACCAGAAATTGTGAATAAAATTGCGATGGTTAAAGCCACATTAACAGACATTCTACCTGTTGGTAAAGGTCTGTTTTGTGTACGTTTCATTAACTTATCTGTATCTATTTCTATAATTTGGTTGTAGGCATTAGATGCACCCACCATAAAGAAACCTCCTATAGCTAAAAGAAAAAGTGTAAAATAGTTGACAACATCTACTGCTAATAAATACCCAGCAACAGAAGAAAAAACTACACTTAAAGATAAGCCAACTTTGGTAAGTTGTTTAAAGTCTGAAAAAATAGCTTTCATAGTTGTAGAATTGCCTGTAATAACTGTAGTATCCATTTCTTTACTAATAGTTTGCAAAGATATTTGATAAATATGACTTTACCATAAATTTTATGAAGCTTTTAGCATAAAAAAACCCACTCAATAAATTGAGTGGGAAAATTGCTATGAAAAAGAAAAAGTGTGACTTATTTAAAAATCACATTACAAATATAGATAAAAATCATTCTTAATTTGTAATAATTTAACTTTTTTTTAAAAATCTAAGTACCAATTAAACACATCTGCCTTTATACCTAATGAAAACCACACATTTGAACTTTCAGGAAAACCAATTAAAGATACTTTTGGAGAGAAATTTCTGTAAGAAAGGCTCGCAAATAAGCTCATATTAGTACTTGGGTTTATTAAATAACTGGCTTGAACATCTGCAATAAAGATATTTGCTGTGTTTCCTTGACCTAATTCATTACCTGTATCTGCAAAACGATCATTGTAAGATTGATAAATATCGCCACCATAACTTACAACTTGATCTTGAAAATCGAATCCTTTTTTTCCTAAAATAACTTTTGCATAGCCAGACCATCTATCTTTTTTATATCTAGTTATGGCAATTGCTTCCCAAAAATTAGCTCCCCAAAGATGTCCTAAAGGTTGACTGTAATTTCCGTAATTTAAAATTGGACTTTTGTGAGCAAAAGTATAAGGTCTTGCATAATTGTATTCTAATTGCAGAAATAAATCTTTAACTTTAAAAGCATCAAAATATTTTGCGCCTATTTGATACGCGAATTTATTACGCCAATCACTTAAATCATTTAAGTTACCGAAAGAAAATTCATCAATAACTAATTGAGAGTATAAAGAAACGTTATCATTTAGTTTATACTTAGCAGTTAAACCTACTATTGCATTTCCTGCATCTTCTCCTCTATTAAACTCTAAAGATCTATAAAAAAGTATAGGGTTTAAAAAACCTGCATCAAAACCATTTTCTCCTGCAGAAATTGCAGTTTCGAAAAAACCTAAGTTTAATCTTTCTGAAACATTAAAACTTAAATAATGAGCAGCTACATATTTTCTTGCGTGTTCATTTGGATCTGAAATTGAAGAAATTGAAGGTTCTGTGTTCCATAACCAAACGTTTGTGTATTGAAACTTCCACAAATCTATTTTCATTTTTAAATACGTAGTTGGTGAAGAAACATCAGATAAAATAAAAGAACGATATCCATCACCAATAAAATTTTTACCATTACCAAATTGAAACTGCATGTGTTTATTTGGTGTATATGCTAAATAACCTTCTGTAACAGGATAATCGAAAGAATCTGTTCTATGACGTTTTGCTTTTCCTCTTCCAGGAACTAATCCTTCTGAGTTTTTTGGTCTAACATTTGCTGCAGGATTTTCTGCAAAGCTATTTACATAACTGGCAAATCTTCCTTGACTTTCATAATAGGTTGTAGAAAAAGAAAAGTTTTTACCAATTGCACCATTTACATTTACAGCTCTTGTATTGTTAAATGTATAAGGTACATCAGAATTATCTTTACCTAATTGAACATCTAAAAGAAAATCTATGGTTAACCAATAATCTTTCTTTTTAATTTGCAATAAATGTTCATTCCAAATTTTATTGCCAACCCAAGTTCTTTTATTGGGTTTTAAAAATTGCTTTTTCTGTGCTGTTAAATCAAAATATTTCCCAACTTCATTATAAGTATAAGGTTTAGAAGCTGTATGTGTGCCTTTTGTTTTGTGCATTGCAAACTCATAATCTACATATCTTTGGTGTGTAAATGGCACATTTAAATGGCTATTATGTTCTAAAAAAGTAGAATCTGCAATTCTGTTTTTTTCTACTACTGTAAATAAGTCTTCTTTTTTATCTTTAGAATTTTCTCCTTTTACACTAACTGTTGCTTGTTCTAAAGTAATCGGAAAACTAACAGGAAGTATAAATTTCATTGCTGTTGGATGATTATTATTCCAAGCAGGAGTAATTTTAGGGAAGTTTAAAAACACTCTTTTTACCTCGTCTTTTAATTCTTGATAAGGTGTATTTATGTAAATTAAATTAAAATCGCCTTGTTCTGTAACTGCAAAGGTAATATTTACATTACCTGTAAATGCTTCGTTTTCTACAATAGGTGGTGTTTTAAAATCAGAAAAAAAGTGCTTTTTTGTAGTTGCAAAAAAACAATTTTCTAAAGATTCTATTTCTGCTCCTTTACAAACATCGAAAATGGGATATCTTTCTTTTTGAGAAAATAAAACTGAGGGAAATAATAAAACTAAAAATATATATTTTTTTATCATTCTATAACTTTGTAACTACGTTATTTTTAATTGATATTCTTGGTGGCTTTCTTTACAAGTTGCAAAACCTTCTGTATTAAATTCTAATCTGTGCCCAAACTCGCTAACCCAACCTATTTGTTTAGATGGGTTCCCAACTACTAATGCAAAAGGTAAAACTTCTTTGGTAACTACAGCACCTGCACCAATAAAAGCGAATTCGCCAATATTGTTGCCACAAATAATAGTTGCATTTGCACCTATACTTGCTCCTTTTTTTACCAACGTTTTTTGGTATTCGTTTTTGCGTTTAATTGCACTTCGTGGATTGATTACGTTTGTAAAAACCATAGATGGTCCTAAAAAAACATCATCTTCGCAAATAACACCTGTGTAAATAGAAACATTATTTTGCACCTTTACATTGTTGCCCAAAACTACCTCAGGAGAAACCACCACATTTTGACCAATATTGCAAGATTCACCAATTATAGCATTAGACATAATATGACTAAAGTGCCAGATTTTAGTGTCTTTACCAATGCTGCAATTTTTATCTATTACAGCTGTTTTATGTGCAAAATAATCAATCAAAATTAGTATCCTGAATTTGTGTTTTTTTCTTTGTTTACGATTTCTTTAGAAGAGGATGTACCAATTCTATCTACTCCTAAAGATACCATTTTTAAAGCTGTACCATAATCTCTTACACCACCTGCAGCTTTAATTTTTAATGGTTTTGCATTTTCTGCAATTAGCTTCATTGTTTTAAATGTAGCGCCATTTGGCAAATTATTTTCTGTTTTAAAAAACCCTGTAGATGATTTTACAAAAACCTTATCTGCATTTTCATCACCAAAAACAGTAAAAACAATCTCTTTAATCAATTGCGAAATTACAACTATTTCTTTTTCTGTTAAGGCTGCAACTTCAATAATCCATTTTGCAACTTTATTATTCTTTAGACAAAGTTCTGTGCATTTGGTCACTTCTTCTTTTATCAATTGCATATTTCCTTTTTTAAACTGCTTGTAATTAATTACAAAATCTAACTCGTCTGCTCCTAAATTAATAGCATTTTGTGCTTCTTCTAACTTCTCTTTTATAGCATAAGTGCCTTGGTGAAAACCAATAACAGTGCCTACTAAGATTTTTTTATTCGCTTCTTGAAGCATTTTTTTTGCTAAAGTGATGTATTTAGCACGAATCATAACCAATTTGTAATCGTATACAATAACTTCTTTTATTAAATCGATTACTTTCTGCTTGTTTTCTTCTTCAGAAAGCTGGGCTTGAGTTGCTGTTTTTAAATAAGTAGCATCTAAATATTGGTTGATTTTCATAGTTACAAAAGTAATAAATTAAGGCTTTAAACATATAAACCCAACCTAAAAAGGTTGGGTTTTACTATTCTTACTATAAAATAACTATTTAATTACTGCACACTAAATAAAATAGGTAAGGTATATTTTACTTTTACTGGTTTCTCTCTTTGTTTGCCAGGTGTAAATTGTGGTAGTTTTTTTATGAGTCTGCCAGCTTCATTTTCTAATTTTTTGTGAGGTGCTCTAACTCTTAAATCTATAATATTGCCTGTTTTATCTATTACAAACTCTGTATATATTCTATGAGTACCAGTATCTAAACCTAGATCATTTGCCAAATCTGTATCGAAATTACGTTGTACAAATTGCTTCATTTTTTTATCGAAACAAAGTTTATTTTCTTTTTTAGACAAACCTTCACAGCCTTTAAAAACAGGTGCATTTTCTATCAATAAAAAAGGGACTGTTTCTGGACCTTCTTTAACAGGTATTGCTATTTCTATAATATCTTCTGGATTGATAGGTGTTGGATCATCTTTTGGTAAATCTATGACAGTTTCTATATCTTCATTTTTTGCTTTTTCTATTGGAGCATCAGCAATAAAAACATCTGTTTTTGGGATTTCTACTTTTTGTATCACTTTTACTTCTTTGGTAAAAAAGATTTCTGTACTGGGTTCTATTTGAGTTGTTGTAGGTTCATAAAAAGCAATATCTTTTAATTGTTTTTGTTCTGTTTGATGTTCTAAAGTAACATACACAACAAAAAGAACCAAGACAAGGCCTAATTGTGTAAAAATGTTAGAGAATTTTTCTAATTTTCTGATGGGTTTTTTTGAGTTTTTCATAATGGTTTAAGTTTTTAAATGTTAAAGACTTGTTAAAACAATTAACGTGCCAAAAAAAAAACAGCATCAAATTTCTTTGATGCTGCTTACACAATTACCCATATTAACCCCTAATTTAATAATTGTGATTCTTACTTTCTCCCCATTTATTTTACCAAGTATATGTTTTTCCTGATATGTGATTTGTAAACGTTCCTGATCCATCTGAACTCCATACATAAGAAGCTGTTAGTGTGCTAGATTCATATAGTTTTAAATTACCAGAATTGTTAGCTGTGTTAGATTCTAAAACGTATTTAATACTATCTGATGTTACTTCAATTTTGGTAATATCATCATTTATAGTCCATTTTATTTTAGCTGTTTCTGTATTATCATCATATAAAGTTACTTCTGCATAACTACCATCTTTTAGTTGGTAACCATCCATTACTTTACCTGTAATTTCTGCTGATGCAATTGTGTAAGCAAAAGTATATCTGTCTGATTGTTCTGATATTGTGTAGGTAATTGTTACACCATCTGCAGACCAAGTATAGGTTTTAGAATTTAGAACAATTGCTTTTGATACTGTTTTAGATTTAGCATTACTTTTTGCAGCAACTGCATTGGCTGGTACTGTAAAAAAACCTGTAAATGAGCCTGCTAAACTCTGCAAAGCCGTAAATTGAGAACTGGCCTGTTGTGCGTAGGTATTGCTAGAATTTTTCATAGTACTAGGCACTGTTAGACTACTAATGTTTTTTGCAAAATCTTGCATTACTTTTTCAGAAAGTTCTTCATTTACAATAGCATCATCATTACTGCTACAAGATGTAAAAAAGACTACTGTTGCTAATAAGAATAGATTCAATATTTTTTTCATAGTGGTTGTTTTTAAATTGATTTTTACTGTTTTCATAGTGGTTTTTATTTAATTGATTATTAATTTTTTAGAGATTATTTTGTTATCAGAATTAACTTTTATCATATAAATTCCTTTTGATAAATCTGCTGAGTTTATATTTATTTTAGATTGATTTTTCACACTTTTACTCCACACTTTTTTACCCAAAACATTAAATATTTCTATATTTTGTATGGTATTTTTTGTTGATGAAATTGTAAAATTTGCTTCTGCAGGATTTGGATACAATAAAAACTGATTTCCTAATTCCTCGAAATTTTCTACAGATAAAACACTTGTTTCTTCTGCTTTAATTGTAAAGGTTCCTGTTTCTATCTTTGTCGCATTTTTACCAGAAGCTGCTTCTATCCATACTTTTAAATACAACTCAGAGCCACTTGTTAAGTTTTTTAAAGATATGTTTTTACCACAAGCAAGTGTCATAGCTGTTGTACAGTTTTCGTAAACCGCAAATTTAAGTTCGCCACCAAAACCAGTTCCTTCTACACTAAACTCACCAGATTTTGGCACATTAAAAGAAAACCAAACATCTGCAATTACAGTACCTGTTACACAAGTTGCATTGTTATTAGAATTTCCACTATTTACATCTCCAGGAGTTTGCTGCCCAAAAGTTAACGGAATTGCATTTGCACAATTATCATTTACTGGTGTACAATCTCTAGAAAAAGTAGATTGTGCATCTTTATGAGTCCAATTTGTATTGCTGTATGCAATATCATCTACCTCTATACAAGTTAAATTTGGGTTGTTAT
Organism: Polaribacter sp.; assembly: GCA_045110395.1. Classification (GTDB taxonomy): domain Bacteria; phylum Bacteroidota; class Bacteroidia; order Flavobacteriales; family Flavobacteriaceae; genus Polaribacter. The sequence continues at coordinate 35,867 of JBGCFX010000202.1, read as the reverse complement.
TTATAAAAATAAACTCAATTTTTGTGTTGTTAGCGTTTTTAAGGTTTAACCCAATTAGTTCATTATCATTAATGCTTAGGTTAATTAGTTTTATATTCTTTTGAATGTCAAAAAAACTTAACTTATTTTCAAATGCATCTATATTTTCTAGGTTAATATTAGAATATACATTTAAACTTTCTAATAGATTTGTGCTACAATTTAAAACTTCTAATTTTGTGTTTTTTGATACATCTAATTCTGTTAATTTATTATTAAATGCAAATAAACGATCTAATTCTGTTAATTTTTTAACATCTATTTCTGAGATTTCATTTTTACCAAAATTTAGAGTTTTAAGGGCTGTATTTTTAGATACATCTAAACTTTTTAGTTTATTATCAAAACACACAAATTCTTCTAAATTTATTAATTTACTTACATTTATTGTTGTTATTTGGTTTCTAGAAACATTTAAGCTTGTTAATGCAACAAAATCTTGTAAACCCTCTGCATTACTTATATTTCTATTCGAAATATCTAATGTTGTAAGTGCTAAAATTTTATTTGTATCTACATATTTATCATCATTAATACCATTTCCTAATCCTAAAGATTCAATATACAATTCAAAATTTGCATCTGGTATAAAAGTACCTTCTCCACAAGTTTCTAAATAGGTGCTTTCAAAATGTTTAGTCCAACCTGAGTTATTTGCACTATAATTTGCATCATCTACTTTTATACAAGATAAATCGAAATTTCTATCGCTTCTAAAAGTGGTAATATTAACGTTATTTCCATTTTTAATATTTAATTCGGTTAATTTATTGTCATTAAAACTTACATTTTCTAAAACTAAATGGTTAGACAAATCTATTGTAGTTAAATCATTTTCACCTGCATTAATACTTTTAAGTTTTGTACTACCAGAAATATCTAGTTGAGAAAGTTTATTTTCAGGAACCCAGAGTTCCTCTAAATCTATTACATTGTTAACATTTAGATTATTAATATTATTACTACCACATTTTAAACTAGTTAATTTTATATTATTAGAAACATCTAAAGTTGTTAATTGGTTTATTGTTAAGCTTAAAGACTCTAATTTTACATTTTTAGAAACATCTATTGAGGTTAATAAATTATCTGAAACACTTAGTTGAATTAACTTAACATTGTTAGAAACATCTATACTTGTTAGTTTATTACCTGTTAAATACAATTGTTCTAAATTAGTATTTTGACTAACATTTATGCTTGTTAGTTTATTTTCAAAAGCATTTAAATACGTTAAAGAAGTAAAATTTTGAAGTCCTGTTAAGTCTGTTATATTTCTTAATGAAATATCTATTTGTTTTACACCAGAAATATCTGCAGTTAATACTTCTCCATTAACAGTTCCATCAGAATCTATATTACTCTGAATTAAGTATTGTTCGAATTTAGCATCTGGTATTAATGTTTTTTGAGCACTTATTAAACTTGTAGTAGCAAAAAATAAGATGATGAGTAATTTTGTTTTCATAGTTTTAATTTTTTAGGCAATAATTTTATGTTGCAAATGTTGGGTAAAATTCAATTTTAAAAAAGAACCTTTGTATGCTTGGTTAAGTTTTCTGTATAAATGGGTTTGAGTTAATTTTAGCATTAAACAAACCAATTATCATCAAAAAAAAGCAGGTTATAAGAGATTGTTCTCAATTTGTACAACTATAAAGTATAATTGAGAAATAAATTTTAACTTTGATAAAATTGACTACAATGATTAAAGCTGTTATTATTGATGATGAACCTAAAGCCATTCAAAGCTTAACTTGGGAACTTTCTAATTTTGAAGACGAATTAGAAGTAATTGCCACATTTACAGAACCAGAAAAAGCCATACCTTATTTAAAATCTTCTAAAATAGATTGTCTTTTTTTAGATATAGAAATGCCAACTATGGATGGTTTTCAGTTTTTAGAAAAGTTAGAAAAAAAAGATTTTGCAGTTGTAATTACTACTGCTTATAATGAATATGCCATAACTGCCTTAAAAAAAGAAGCCATAGATTATTTGCTAAAACCAATAGATACAGACGATTTAAGAGAAACCATTTCTAAAATTAAAAAACACCTTACAAAAGGTTTTAGTACAGATAAATTTGAAGATATTTTACTAAAATTTAACAACAAAAGGCATCACAAAAAAATTACCATAAATACAGATGGAAAATTAGTTTTTTTAGAACCTAATGATATTTTTTATGCAGAATCTGATGGTAATTATTCCACACTTTATTTATCAAATAACAAAAAAATTGTGGTTACAAAAAAGTTGAAAGAAATTAACGAATTATTACCTACAGATTATTTTTTTAGAATTCATAATTCTTTTATTATCAACCTTAATAAAATTAAAGAGTTTCTGAAATCTGATGGGTATGTAGTTTTAGAAAACAATGCAAAAATACCAGTTTCTAGACAACGTAAATCTGAATTTTTAGAAAAACTTTAACCCATATTCTATGTTAAGAGCCCTTGCATTATTGCTTTTTCTTAGTTGTACTTTTATTATAAATGGACAACAACAAAAACCTGATTTTAAAACGCAAATAGACAGTATTTTAAAAGTAAAACCAATTACTTATAAAGGTATTAATTCTTTTTTAAGACCTTTTAGAAGAGATACAACCAAACTAAAAGAACTCGTAATTACTTTTGAAACAAACAATTATTTAGATGGTAAAACCTATGTAGAAAATCTTTTAGGAATTAGATACAGAAACTATTCTTTATACAAAAAAGCAATTGCAACACATAAAAACGCTTTAGAAACTGCAAAAAGAGCCAATAGCATAGAATTTCGTGTTTTTAGCTTAAATATGTTAGGTGTAGATTATAGAAAAATTGACGCTAACAGAACTGCTTTAGATTATAATCATGAAGCTTTATCTCTTGCAGAAACTGTAGAAAAACCGAGTTTGGGTTTGCGAAGAAGTATTGCTGTTTCTTTAAATAGTATGGGTAATATTTACTTGCTTTTAAAACAGTATGATTTAGCCATAGAACGTTTTAAAAAATCGCAAGAAATAGAAAGGAGCATTCATAATGAATTAGGCTTAGCCATTAATTATCAAAACATTGGCTATGCAAAAAATGCACAAGGTAAAAGTGATGAAGCTCTAGAGTATTTTAAAAAATCTTTAGAAATAAACAACAGAATAAACAATACTTATGGCTTAATTATTTGCAAAAGTAGTATTGCAAATATGTATATAAAACAAGGAGAACCTGAAAAAGCTTTAGTCTTAATTAAAGAGAATTTACAAACCGCAGAAAAATTTGGGAATAAAGAATATCTTGCTTACGAATATTTAAACTTAGGTTGGGCACAATCTAGATTAAAACAGTTTTCTGAGGCTGAAAAAAACCTGAATAAAGGGCTTGAAATCGCAAAAAAATATGATTTTGCTTCTGCTTTATCTTATGCTTACAGTCATTTTTCTGAATTATACCAAAGTAAAAATGACTATAAAAATGCGTTGAAATATTATAAGATTTCTGAAAAGTTCGAAGGTAAAATTTCTAACGAAAGAACCATTCAATATGTAAACGATTTAATTATTAAGTACGACAGTGAACGACAAAATAACGAGATAAAAAGTTTAGCAGAACAAAATAAAATTGCCCAATTACAACTTATAGAAAATAGAAATATCTGGGTTATTATTCTTGTTAGTTTAATGCTTTTGTTGGCTGTTTTATATTTCCTCTACAGACAACGTTTGTTAGAAAATCAAAAAAAGATTTTAACCTTAGAGCAAGATGTTTTACGCACGCAGATGAATCCGCATTTTATATTTAATGCCTTAAATTCTATTAAACATTATATTATAAATAACGAGAAGAAAAATGCGGTTCATTATTTGAATAAATTCTCTAAATTGGTAAGAAAAATACTAGAATCATCTACTTTAAAAGAAGTTTCTTTACAAGAGGAATTAGAAACGATGGATCTGTATATGAATATAGAAAATATCCGTTTTTCTAACGAAATTAACTATGAAATTAATGTTGATCAGACTCTTGATGTATCATCTATAAAAGTACCACCTTTAGTTTTGCAACCTTTTTTAGAAAATGCTTTATGGCATGGATTGTCTTCTAAAAAAGGAGAAAAAAATATTGTTTTATCTGTTTTTAAACCTTCCAAAGATTTTATTCAGATAGATATTACAGATAATGGAATTGGCAGAAAAGCATCCGCAAAAATAAAATCGAATAAAGTTATTCAAAGAAAATCTATAGGTATTCATTTAACTAAAGAAAGATTAAATAATTTTATCAAAGATTTTAAACATCCTTTTAGCTTAGTTTTTAATGATTTAGTAGATGAAAACAAAAACCCTTTAGGTACAAAAGTGGGGCTTAAAATACCCACAAATTAAATTATGGAACTCTTTTTTCTAGATTTTTCTTCTTGGTTACAAGGCATGTTATTTATTTTAATAGCATACCATACAACTTCATACTTTTTTACCAAAGACAAGAGTTTTGTAATGTATGCTGCCTATTTATTTTTAGTAGCAGTTTATTTAATACCAAGAACAATAAATACTAGTTCTAATTATTTATCAGAAAACTTTGATTATTTTTTTACGAGTTTTAATTGGGTGATTCAGATTTGGTATTGGATGTTATATTCTTGTTTTGCTATTCATTTTCTAAACTTAAAAAACAAAGACTTAAAATTAGCAAAACAAATTTCGTTTTACATTTTAATAACAACCATTTTTAGCACGTTCTTTTTTATTATTGATTTGTTCTTTCTAGAAATGAAATATATAGCACGTTTTTTTATGTTTGTCTTTACGCCAATTTCTTTACTTTTTGTGTACTTTTTCTTAAAGGCGATTTATAAGTTTAAAGATAAAATAAACAAGTTTTTTGTTGTAGGCTTAATTTTCTTTTTAGGTTTTTCTGTTTTAGCGCTTTATTTATCTGTAATTTCAGAAAATTATCCTATAAAATTTATAAGACCTATAGATTTTTTTATGATAGGTGTTTTATTAGAAGCTATTACTTTGTCTATTGGTTTGGGGTATAAATATCATATTTATAGACAAGAAAGTAATAATTACAATTCGCTTTTAATTGCAGAATTACAAAAAAATGAAGTTTTAAAAGATCGTTTAAATGAGAAGTTATCAGAAAAAATTGAAACTCAAAAAATAACAGAAGTTCAAAACCTTTACGAAAAACAAATAAATGAGTTAAAACTTACAAGTTTACTAACTCAAATGAATCCTCATTTTATTTTTAATGCGCTAAACTCTATTAAATTGCACATTATTAATAATGAACCCAAAAAAGCTTCACATTATTTGAATAAATTCTCTAAGTTGATTCGAAAAATATTAGAAGCTTCTAAACAAAAAGAATCTACTTTAAGCGAAGAATTAGAAACAATGGATTTGTATATGACTATAGAAAATATTCGTTTCTCTAATGAAATAGATTTTCAAGTTATTGTTGATGAAAACATAAACCTACAAACTACAAAATTACCTCCACTAATTTTACAACCTTTTTTAGAAAACGCATTATGGCATGGCTTATCATCTAAAAAAAATGATAAAAAAATACTGTTAAACATACAAAAAACTACAGAGATCTTTATTCAAATTAATATTGAAGATAATGGAATAGGGAGAATTGCATCTGCAAAAATAAAGTCAGAGAAATCGATAAAAAGAGGGGCTGTAGGTATTAGTTTAACTAAAGATAGATTAGATAATTTTGTAAAGAATTTTAAAAATAACTATGCTATTACTTATATAGATTTGGTTGATGAAAAAAACAAAGCAACTGGTACTAAAGTAATTTTAGAAATTCCTTTAAAGTAACAGCTGCTTTTTTATGAAGTTTAATTTTTTATTTTATAATTAACTTTTTAGACAAAACTCCATTATTTGTTTTTGCTTTTATAAAATAAATTCCTGTTGATAAATTAGAAACATCAATACCTATTTTTGATTTGTTTAAACCTTTTTGAGTAATTATTTTATCACCTAAAACACTATACACTTCAACTTGTACAATAGTTAAACTATTAGATAGTTCTATTGAAATACTTGATTTTGCAGGATTTGGATACACCAATAATTGTGAGTTATCTGCTGTAAAATTATCCACAGATAAAACACTAGATTCTTCTGCTTTTAAAGTAAAAGTACCAGTTTCTATTTTTGTTGCGTTTTTTCCTGAATCAGATTCTAACCAAACTTTTAGGTAGAATTTTGTGCCTACTGTTAAGTTTTTCAAAGAGATATTTTCTCCACAAGCAATTGGTGCTAAACTAGCACAGGTTTGATAAATAGCAAATTTTAAATTGCCACCAAAACCAGTACCTTGAACACTAAACTCGCCACTTTGTGGTACAACAACAGAAAACCAAACGTCTGCTAAAACTGTGCCTGTTGCACAACTTGGGTTGTTGTTTGCGTTTCCACTATTTATATCTCCAGGAGTTTGCTGCCCAAAAGTTAACGGAATTGCCTTTGCACAATCATCATTAGAAGGTGCACAATCTGTAGAATAATTTGCTGTAGCATCTTTATTAGTCCAATTTGTATTGCTAAAATTAACATCATCTACTTCTATACAGGTTAAATTTGGGTTTCCTGTGATACTAAAAGTGGTTATTTTTGAATTATTTTCATTTTTAAGCATTAAATCTTCTAATAAATTGTCATCAACATCTAACCAAAATAGGTTTTTGTTTTCTCTAATATCTACATATTTTAATTGATTTTCATTCGCAATAAATGTCACCAATTCTTTATTTGAAATTAAATTTATAGTACTTAATTGGTTTTTATAACAAGAAAGTGTTTCTAAATTTGATAATAAATGAACATCTAATTCTTTTAAACTATTTTCACCAACATCTAAGTTTTTAAGTTTTGTGTTTTTTGATATATCTATTTTTGATAATTGATTATTAGCTATGTATAATTTTTCTAATAACAGGTTTTTACTTAAATCGATTGTTGCTATTTGGTTATTTGCTGCATTTAATTCAACTAAGCTTGTAAATTCTTGAATTCCTGTTAAATTTGAAATATTCTTGTCATTAACAATAACTTGCGTAACATTTTCTATATCAACTTTTAAAACTTGACCATTTATAGTTGCATCAGAATCTATATTGGCATCAATTAAATATTGCTCGAAATTTGCATCTGGTATACTTACTGCATTAGGTGCTATTGTTGTACTTAAAAACACATTATCTATATAAGCCAAAGGAGCACGAAATTGATTATTATTAATTGCTTTTAACCTTACACGAATTATTTTTGTACCAATTGGTGCTAAACGTGTATCTTTAAACAAGGTCCAATCTTCAGTTATTTGAGACAAACCAGTATCATAAGTTGCTAATACGTTTCCAGAAATGTCTCTATATTCTACAATAACTTGCGAATCATCTTCAACGCTATTTACCTGAAAAGATTGAAGATAAGCACTGAAGTAAAAATATTGATTTCCAGCATCAACAGAAGTACTAAAAGAGGATACATCTACATCTTGATAAATTTCTGCAGCCCCTGATATTGTTGTTTTAAAATATTTATGTCCGTATTTTGCAGGAACTCCTTGTACATTTCTTATTGGCCATTCCCATTTACCAGAAACAGTTGTCCAACCATTTTCTGTTATTGGTAAAATTTCTGCACTTCCGTTTATTACCAAATTGTTTGAAGTAGAAAGTGGATAGTTTTCTACACCATCAAAAACTTCAAAACCTTCTACAGAAGAACATAAATTTAGATGATATACTGTAGCCATACCTGTTTGAGTTCCTTTTTGATTATGTCTTTCAGAACCCACAACAAGTGTGTTTCCATTACTACTTAAACTAACATCATTCCCAAAATACTGACCAGATTTTTTTGTTCCTTTTAAAAACAAATCATTTTCTACCCAAGTTCCTGTTTCGTTTTTTACATACACATATACTTTACCTTGAACATTTTCTGTTTCTCCAACAATTAAAACTTTTTTATTATTAGAAATAGCAGTAGAGGATCCAAATTTATATCTATGAAAATTATTTGTTCCTGAACTTTTAAAAGATTTAAGTTGTACCTCATGTTCCCATAGGCTAGTATTATTATTCCAATTGAATATCTCTACACTTCCAGCACTTGTTTGCGAACTCAAATCTGAAACTATTAACGTTTTACCATCATTAGAGAGCGTTACAACACCTCCAAAATTTATATTAAAATCTGCATTTCCATCAACATCTTCTCCCATTTGTTCCCAACTATTGTTTACAAATTTGAAAACTCTTGCGTGTCCATGACCTCCATTAGTTGTTTCTCCATCATTTCCATAAGCACCTATTGCAACTATGGTTCCATCACCAGATAAATCTATGGATGCTCCTGAGTAATCTCTTGTAGCTTCTCCTAAAATTTGTTGCCCTAAAACTTCCCAAAGATTATTAGTATTGTTATATTTATAAATAGTAGTAAATCCTTTGTAATTAGTTGTAGAACCACCAGTAGGGTTTGTTCCTGAACCTACTGCTAAAATAGATCCATCATCTGAAAAAGCAAGGGAAGAACCTGTTCTATCACCTTTGGGATCTGTAATTATATTTCCTATAGGATCCCAAGTATCACCATTTCTTTGATATACATAAACAGCACCATTATTGCTAGTGCCTAAATAAGAAGCAGCAATAGCTAAAAGGGTTCCATCTTCATTCAAGGACACTTCTGATCCAAAAGCACCAGAATCAAAATCTGTTGTATTTCTAAGATCTACGCCAATTTGTTCTAATCCATTATTTGTTTTTTCAAAAATTCTAACGTGTCCAAATCTATATGTTCCATTATCATTATAATTACCTTCTGCACCCATAGCAATAATATTTCCATTACCAGAAACAGCTACACTACTTCCTAGTTTATCATAATCGCCATAACCATAAATTTCATCTCCAAAACGAGTTGCACTATTTTTATTATGATTAAAAATACTTACATATCCATTTGAACTATTAGGAGCTCCAACTGCAAAAACGTTTCCATTTGCGGAGATAGTTACTGCTTTACCAAATCCATCTGTGTTATTATCACCTTCAGCTGCTACATTTACTTGCTCCCAATCTGTATTGTATTTTAGCACTCTTGCAGATAATGTTTCTCCAATAACTATTGCATTTCCATCACCAGAAAGTTGCATACTTGTTATTTCAGCATTTTTTTGTTGAATATTTGTTCCTTTAGAAACCCAATTACCTCCTGTAAACTCAAGAACGGCAATATAATCATCATTACTAATCTGTGATGCCAAAACTGCTATAGTTTTACCATCTGCTGCTATGCTAACCTCACTACCAAAAAGTCCTAAATTTATAGCTCCTTTAATAGTATTTCCTAACTGAGTCCAAGTAGTTGAATTATATTCATATACTTTTACCTGACCTTCCCAAGAAGGGTTTTGGTTGTTAGATTCACTAAAATGACTATCGCCTATAATTAAGGTTTTACCATCTGCTGATAAATCTACTTTTTCGTTATAAATTTGATCTCTTGCAGGAATTTCTTGACCAGTTTGATTCCAAGTATTTGCAATTAATTCATACGTTTTTGTTCCTGTTTTACCTGCTATTGCTATTGATGTTCCATTTCCAGAAAGAGACATATCTACAACATCCAAAACATCATCCCATAAAAAATCTGCGCCCACTTTTACCCAAGCTTCATTTATAAATTGATAAACCTGTATGTAAGGAAAATACTGTGGTGCTAAATCTCCATATTTATCTGCTAAAGTTTCACCAGCATTTAAAGTGAGATTAATTTGAGAATCGTATACTGCAAGTGTATTACCATCTGAAGACAATTCTACTTTTGTACCAAAAGCGTTAAAAAAATCTTCTATACCAATTAAATCTTGCCCTTTTTGCGACCAAATACCAGTTTCATTTGTGTAAACACGAACTCTACCACTACTAACTCTATCTAAAGTTCCATAACCAGATTCGCCAATAGCCAACACTGAACCATCGTTAGAAAAGCTTATTGAATTACCAAAATAACTTGTTGTTTCTGTTGAAGTGATTTTTGCAATTTCTATTGGTTTTAATTGATTTGGAGTAACATCTATTTGTGTGAAACTAACCTGAGTTGCTAAAAAAAGTGATAGTAGTAGTAATTTTGTTTTCATAGTTTTTGTTTTTTTAAAATCCCATTTTTTTATACTCATTTGTATTGATAGACACATTTTTGTCTGATATATTTGTAACTTCAATAGTAAATTTCTTACCATTTTGTGTGGTATTCATTTCTAAAACAAAACCAGAAAAATTAGGATTATTCATTCTCATACCCAACATTGGTATTGCTTTATTTTGAATTGGAAAGTCTTTAGATAACCAAAAAGAAGCACTTCCTTTAGAGTTTGTGTAATCGTATTCAACTTTTACTTCTTCACATAAATAGCCAATAATTGTTTTGGTTTTTCCTGTTTTTTTATATTTAAAATCTCCATCTTCAGGTAAATTTTCTACCATATTGTATTGGCTTCCCATTTGCTCTAAAGAGGTTATTTTCTTTATTTTCATACCTCCCATATTCATAAATATAGATGATGATTTAGGCGTATTTACAATCAGCATTTCTTGACCTTGCATTTCTTTTGGTGCTACAGCCAGTGCATAAATATCTGGATAACTTCCTGTTAAAAATTCTACTGTTTGAGAATCTCCTTTTTCATCTGTCATTTTTACTTCAATAGTTTTATTAAAACTAAATGTTGATGGAATGTTTACTGTTGGCGACATTTTTTTAAATACCTCCATTTTCTCTTCTTCAGACATTTCATCAACAGCGTCTTTTTGTTGTTCTTTTCTTTCTTTAGTAATTGTAAATTCTGGTGCTGTTGTGCTAATCATTCCATTAATTGTAGAAGAAGTATTAGGAGCTGAAGGATTATTATGATTATTTAATTTTACATTTCCAGAAAAATTGATATTTACATTATTGTCTTTATTAAAAGAGATCGTTACAGAACCTGAACTAACTTGCAAATTTTGAGGCGCATGAATCTGACCTCTTTTGTAAACATATTCTCCTTTTACCAAGGCATTATAAGCTAATTTTAGTGTAGCCTCTTCTGGAATTTTAAAGGTTTTATTTTGAAGTGCATTAATATCATCAACAGTACTAATATTTAAAATATAACCATCAAAAACATCTGCTCCAGAAGTTCTCCAATATCCTTTTACGGATACCTTTTTGCCTTCTTTATTTAGTTTAGTTTTAGTTAAATCGTTTACACTAAACATTCCGTAAATTGCAGAATGACTAATTGATGCAGAGCCATAAGATTTTAATCTGGCATCTTTTTTTACTACTTCTTTTTTCTTTGCTTTTCCGTTTAAAGTACTATCAATAATTTTATCGGTCTCTTTGTCTATTTTTTCATCAACTTTTTGCTCTACTTTTTTTTGAACTTTTTTCTTTAGCTTTTTCCAGAATTGAGCATTTGTTGGCATACTTATTCCTATTAAAAAAAAACTTAATGCTACTATTTTAATAATTTTCATACTTTATTTTTTAAATTCATATTTGTTATCAAACAAATATTTTAAATATAATTATATAAAAAAAGAGCATTTGTATAACTGGTATAAATAACTGTATAATTGATTTATTTGCAGTAATTTGTAATATAAATTATGAGTCTTTTTTCTTTTAATGTTTTAAAAATAGAAAGGTTAACATTTTTTAATTATTTTTATTTTTTTGTTTACTTTTCTATTTTTCTATCATTAATGAACGAACAGCAACTTATAATTCTTTTAAAAGCATCTGATAAAAAGACGCTTAAAAAAATATATGTTGATAATAGAGATGCCTTTATCAATTTTGCTAGAAAGTTTCATCTTTCTAATGCTGATATTTTAGATGTATATCAAGATGCAATTATTACTTTGCAAGAGAAAGCTATAAAAGGTGATATAATGAATTTAACTTGTTCTATTAGAACTTATTTATTTGGCATAGGAAAATATATGCTGTATGAAAAAGCGAGAAAAAATAGTAAAACAAATTCTGATTTCCCTTTAGAAAGTGAAGCTTATAATTATAAAGAAATTGCTGATGATTTTTTTGATGAAGAACCAAATAAATTTCAGCTTTTATTGCAAAAAGGGTTTGCAGAACTTGGTAAAAAATGTAAAGAAGTATTAACGCTGTTTTATTACAGAGGTTTTACAATTGATGAAATTGCTGAAAAATTGAATTATAATAATAAAAATGTGGTGAAAAGTCAGAAATCGAGATGTATAAAACAATTAAAAGATTTTATAAAAAAATAATGTAGTGGAAGATACAGAATTTAATAAAAACCTAAAAAAGGCAATTACTGCAGCAGAAAGAAAAAAGCAAAAATTGTTTTTAAAATCTGTTGAAGCTTCTTTAGATAAATCTATTGAAAAACCAAAGAAAATAAATTGGTTAGTTGCTGCTTCTATTGTTGCTATAATTGGTTTGTCTGTCTATTTTATTGTTGATAATCAATCTTTATCTAACCAAGAATTGTATGCAGAAAATTTTACACCTTACGAAAATGTAATTGTTCCTATTGTTAGAAATAACCTAAATCTAACTAAAAAAGCTCAGGCTTTTGCTTTTTATGAACTTGGTGAATACCAAAAAGCAATTGCACAATTTAACAAATTAACCAACACAGATACTACAGATGTTGCAACCATCAATTTTTATAAGGCAAATGCATATTTAAGTATTAAAAATTATAAGAAATCAAAAGATTTATTACAACAAATTGTTGATAATAACAACCAAAAATGGCAACAAGAAAGTCTTTGGTATTTGGCATTAATCTCTCTAAAATTAGAAAAAACGGATATTGCAAAATTGCATTTACTAAAATTACAACAACAAAAATCTTTTAAAATTGATGAAGTAAAGGTTTTACTAAACAATCTTAATTAGTCTTTCTATCAAAGAAAAAATAACAGTAATGAGTTTTAAATCAAAAATATTTTTTGGCTTATTTGTAATCCTTTTTGGGTTCAATTCTCACTCGTTATTTGCACAAACCAAAACATCAAATTCTATTATAAAGCAGTTAAGTGAGTTGTATTTTTTAAACAAAGCTGATAGCGTTATTTCTGTATCTAACAAAGCACTAAAAGATTTAAAATCTACAAATTCTAAAGATAGTTTACTTTTTGCTAAAATATATTTGTATCAATTTATGGGTCTTCATAAAACCAATAAAAGCATTAAAAATATATCTTCTTTAGATAAAGGAGTTCTTTTTTGTCCTAATTCTAATACTGGTGATAGTCTAAAAGCTGTTTTCTATAATAAAAAAGCATATTTAGAAAGTGAAATAGGTTCTAGTATTAAAAGTTATAAAGATATAACGAATTCACTCAAATTACTAGAAAGCTTGCCAAATCCCAGTTTTGGTGGTTTAATGGGTGCTTATCTTTTATTATCTAATCATCATGCTTATTATGGTAATTTTGAAAAAGCTAAATATTATATGCGTTTGGCAGAAAATGTATATGCAAAAAATAAAGTAGAAATAGATAAAAATACTTGGGAGCTAAATGGAAATCATCACAGACTTGGCGTAATTGCAAAATATAGAAAAGTATATCTATTTTATAGTTCTAAAAATTCTAAAGATAGTTTAGCAATATTAAATACGATGAAATCTCTTGAAAATATGCACAATCAACCTGATTTTCATAAAGAAGAAAGAATTTATTATAGTACAGCATTAAATCATATAGGAGATTGGTTCATATCTCATAAACACGATAGTTTAACCACACAAAAAGATGTAGCAACTGGTTTACAATACTTACTAAAAACACTCGATTTAGTTGAAAATAAAAATTATTTAGGTACTCCTTGGGCTATAAAATACAATATTGCAAAAGGTTTTATAAGAGGGAATCAATTAGAAAAAGCAGATAGTACAATGGCTGTTTTATTTCGAGGAATTTCTAAAAGTGATGGAAGGCTGCCTTTTTTTTTAGCACAAAAAGCTCAAATTAAAGCCAAGAAAAAACAAAAAGATAGTGCCTTATTTTATTTTTATAAATCCATAGAAAAAATTCATAAAGGCAAAGCCACACTACATAAAAACTATAGTAATTTTACACCCAGCAAAAGTTATAATCATACAAATTTATTGATTAGAATTGGTGAAGAATTAAACTATTATTACAAAAAAGATACACTTATTCAGAAAAAAGTTAATAAAATGTATCTTTTAGCTTTACAACAATTTGAAAATAGTTATTTAGATATAAATTTTAACCCAAAACAAAACAATGAACTTCGTAAAATTATTCAGGGAATTTTAAATGATAAAAAAACTGGTTTTATTGATCATAATATTCTACAAAAAACAATTTTAAATAAGTTTGAAACCTTTAAAAGTAAAATAGCTTGGAAAAAGTTTTATGAAAATAGATATACAAACTCTCTACCAAATTTAGATGCTGTAAAAAACCGTCAATTAGAGTTGGCTTCTTTACTTTCTTCAGCAAAATTAAACCAAAATATTGAACAACAAGATTCTATAAATAGATTATTAGAGAAACACCAAATTAATAAGGAAAAGTTGTTTCCTCAATTAGATTTATTTAGCGATTTTACCTTTTCTATAGAAGATTTACAACAAAAATTAACTGGAAAAGACTTGGTTTTAAAGTACATTTTATTGAATGATGAATTAGCTATATATCAAATTTCTAAAAATAATTTTAAAGTTGATGTACTAAAATGGACAAAAAAAACTCAAGAAAAATTAACTGAATTCATCAAAGAAACTCATAATCAAAATTACAATTCTGAATTAGCTTCTAAATTTGGACAGTTACTATTTCCTAAAATAGATAAAAATATAAGCAACATTATCATAAACCCAGATGGTATTTTATACAAACTCCCTTTTGAAATTTTAAAAACAAAAAATAAACTAACAACAGAAATTTATAATATAAGATACACCTCTAATTTAGGTTTTATAGAACCAAAAATACAAGAATCATCATTTTTAAATGATGTACATATTTATGCTCCAAATTATGTAAACACAACAACTAAATCTGATATTAGAGGCTCAATTTCTTTTTTAGAAGGCGCAAATAAGGAGGCAAAAACCATCAGTAAATTATTTCCATCAAAATTATATAATCAACAAAATTTAACCAAATCAAAATTTATTAAAACTGCTAGTAAAGCTAAAATTTTACATTTGGCTATGCATGCAGAAGTAAATAAAGATTTTCCAGAATTTAGTCGTTTGTTATTCAGTAATAATTTAGAAAATGAAGAAGATCATTTGTATTTAGAAGAATTATATGGTATCAGTTTAGGTGCAGATTTGGCTATTTTAAGTGCCTGTAATACTGGTGGTGGTTTAGAAAAAAATGGTTCTTTAGCCTCTTTTCAAAGAGCTTTTACTTTTGCTGGGGTTTCTGCTACTGTTGCTAGTTTATGGGAAGTGCCAGATGCAAGTACCCAAAAAATTATGGTTCTTTTTTATAAAAACTTAAAAGCTGGACAAACAAAATCTGAAGCTCTAAAAAATGCCAAAATAACGTACAGAAAAGAAAACACAAATAGTAAATTATCTGCACCCTATTATTGGGCTGGTTTTGTAGTTTATGGAAGTGATGCTACTATTGTTGATAAAACTTCTTCAGTTATTTTTTATCTAATTATTCCAATAATTATGGTCTTTTTTGTGGTTCTTTTCTTTAGAAGAAGAACTAAAAATACTATGAATTAAGATGTTTTTCTGCTACTTTTTCTAACTCTTCATACCAATCTTCACCAAATTTTCTGACCAAAGCTTGTTTTACAAATTTGTAAACAGGAACTTGCAGTTCTTTTCCTAAAGTGCAAGCATCATCACAAATTTCCCATTTATGGTAGTTTACAGCAGCAAACTCGCTATAATCTTTAACTCTAATAGGATATAAATGGCAAGAAACAGGTTTTTTCCAACTAATTGCTCCAGAATTATAAGCTTCTTCAATACCACAAAGTGCTGTGTTTTTTTCATCAAAAATAACATAAGCACAATCTTTATTGTCAATTAAAGGTGTTTCTAATTCACCCCAATCACTATTAACCCAAGTGCCTTGTTTTTCAATAACATCTATGCCTTCTTTACGTAAAAACGGTTTTACCTTCGGGTAAATTTCTTCTAAAATTTTGATTTCCTCTTTGTCTAAAGGAGCACCAGCTTCACCATCTACACAACAAGCTCCTTTACAAGCAGATAAATTACAGACAAAATCTTTTTCGATAATGTCTTCTGATACTATGGTTTTTCCTAGTTGAAACATCTCGCAAAAATAAGCGAATATTTTTCATTATATTTCTGTTTTCGTAAAATTAGTTGACTATTTTTGCAAAAAATTTAAACCGCCAAAAATGGACTTTAACTTTAAAGAAATTTTTACTGCTTTTATGGTTTTATTTGCAGTAATAGATATTATAGGAAACATTCCTATCATTATAGATTTAAGAAAAAAAGCAGGTCATATTCAGTCTGGTAAAGCTTCTATAATTGCTGGTTTTATTATGATTCTTTTTCTGTTTGTAGGACAAAGTTTATTAAATTTAATTGGAATTGATGTAAATTCTTTTGCAGTTGCTGGTTCTTTTATTTTATTTTTTATTGCCTTAGAAATGATTTTAGGAATTACACTTTATAAAGATGATGGAGATGTAAATGCTATTACAGCTTCAGTTTTTCCATTAGCATTTCCGCTAATTGCTGGCCCAGGAAGTTTAACCACCTTACTTTCTTTAAGATCAGAATTTGAATTAGAAAACATTATTGTAGCAATTATTGCAAACATAGTTTTTCTCTATATAGTTTTAAAAACATCTTCTAAAATAGAACGTATTTTAGGACCTAATGGAATACAAATTATTCGTAAAGTTTTCGGAGTAATTTTATTAGCCATTTCTGTAAAATTATTCGCTGCCAATATTAAAGAATTATTTTAGTATGAATTTCGATTGTCTTATTATTGGTGGTGGTGTTTCTGGTTTGCAATGTGCATTAGTTCTAGGATCTGCACTAAACAAGCCCTTTGCATCAGATAAAAAAATCGGAATTATAGCGCATCAAAAAACATCTCATTTACAGAATGCTTTGTTTAATAATGTTTTGGGTTTATCACCAAAAACATTAGGAAAAGACATTTTAATTGAAGGTAAAAAACAATTAACTAATTTATACCCAAAAGTGCAACAAATTCATACAGAAAAAGTTCTTTCTGTTGCTGAATTTAATAATGGTTTTATAATTACAACCAATAAAAACGAGTTTTTTTCTAAGATAATAATTCTAGCTTTAAATTACTCTAAACCTTTTACTATTAAAGGTTTAGAGGATTACTTAGAACCTCATCAAAGAGCAAATCCTAAAAAAGATAGAATTCAATTTAAAAACAATAATCATCTTATAAAAGAGGGTTTATATTGTTGTGGTACAATTGCTGGTTGGCGCAGTCAATTTTCTATTGCTGCAGGAAGTGGCGCAAGTGTAGCCACAGATATTCTTACTTTTTGGAACGACAATAACCATACAAAAGTACACGATAAAGTATGATTTTAATCATATTTTAACACCTTCATCCTTAGTACCTTTATATCGAGAAAGACTCAAGTTAGTAACTATACTTTGTCTTGAGTTTTCTCCAAGACTATTTTTAGATAGCCAATTTATTTAAACTTAAAAGGGTTACAGGATGGAAACTAAAAAAAATCCAAAATTACAGTTAGAAAATTATAGTAAAATATTTTTACAAATTGGGTTAGCACTCTCTTTGTTTGTTACATATAGTTTAATAGAACACAAAACCTACGAAAAAAATGATTTAAGAGGTTTGGGGCAAGTAAATATGACTGATGATATGAAAGAAGATATTCCTATCATTCAAATTCAAGAATTAAAACCACCTCCAAAAAAAACACCTCCTCCTATTGTAGAAAAAATAAAAGTGGTAGAAGATGATTTAAAAATTGAAGAAACCTTAATAGAATCTACAGAAACAGATGAAAATGAAAGCGTAATTGTAGATACTAGTGAAATTTTAGAAATAGAAGAAGCAGAAGAAGTTATAGAAGACATTCCTTTTATTTTAATTGAAAATGTACCAGTATATCCAGGTTGTAAGGGCAACAATAAAAAATTAAAAGCATGTTTTACAAAAAAAGTGACAGAGTTTTTTGGTAAACGATTTGATATAGGCTTGGCAGAAAAATTAGGTTTACAAACAGGTAAAAAAAGATTGTATGTTATTTTTACTATTAACAATAAGGGCAAAGTCGTAAATGTTAAAGCTAGAGGACCACATCCAGTTTTAGAAAAAGAAGTAACTTCTATTATTAGTGCTTTACCAAAAATGACTCCTGGTAAACAAAGAGGTGTAGCTGTTGGTGTAAGTTATAGTATTCCTATTACTTTTGAAGTTAGATAAAATATAAAAAAACCTGCAAAAGCAGGTTTTTTTATATTTTAATTTTTCTAAATTACTCTACAGTAACAGATTTTGCTAAATTTCTAGGTTGATCTACATTTTTTTCTAACATTACTGCAATATGGTAAGATAATAATTGAAAAGGTATTGTAGTTAAAAGTGGCGTTAAAGCTTCTTCTGTATCAGGAATTTCAATTACGTGATCTGCAATTTCTTTAACCTGCGTATCTCCTTCTGTTACAATTGCAATAATTTTACCAGCTCTAGATTTAATTTCTTGAATATTACTAACCACTTTCTCATAATGTCCTTTATTTGTAGCAATAACAAATATTGGCATATTTTCATCAATTAAAGCAATTGGTCCGTGTTTCATTTCTGCAGCTGGATACCCTTCTGCATGTATGTAAGAGATTTCTTTTAACTTTAAAGCGCCTTCTAATGCTACAGGGAAATTAAATCCTCTTCCTAAGTATAAACAGTTTTTTGCATCTTTATAAACAGCTGCAATTTCTTTTACTTTTTCATCTATCTTTAAAAGTTCTTCTACTTTAGAAGGTATTGTTTGCATTTTTTGCAAATACATTCTTAAAGCAGATTTAGATAAAGTTCCCTTTTTAGAGGCTAGTTTTAAAGAGATTAATGTTAAAACGGTTATTTGTGTCGTAAATGCTTTTGTAGAAGCTACCCCAATTTCTGGTCCAGCATGTGTATAAGCACCTGCATCTGTTTCTCTAGCTATAGATGATCCTACAACATTACAAATACCAAAAACAAAGGCTCCTTTAGATTTTGCTAGTTTAATAGCAGCTAATGTATCTGCAGTTTCACCAGATTGAGAAATTGCGATTACAATATCATTAGGTGTAATAATTGGGTTTCTATACCTAAATTCAGAGGCATATTCTACTTCTACAGGTATTCTAGCCATATCTTCTATTAAATACTCACCCACTAAACCTGCGTGCCAAGAAGTACCACATGCAACAATTATAATTCTTTCTGCATTTAAGAATTTATTCATGTGCTCATCTATACCAGACATTTTTATAATGCCTTCGTCAGCGAGCATCCTACCTCTGTAAGTATCTATAATGGCTTTAGGTTGTTCATGGATTTCTTTAAGCATAAAATGCTCATAACCTCCTTTTTCTATCTGATCTAAGCTCATTTGTAATTCTTGAATATTTGCGTCTACTAAAGCATCATCATGAATTCTTCTAACTTTTATTTCTTTACCCAATTTAATAATTGCCATTTCTTCGTCTTCCAAATAAATAGCATCTTTGGTATATTCTATAAACGGAGAAGCGTCTGAGGCAATAAAAAACTCTGAATTGTCTTTCCCAACTCCTATAGCAATTGGGCTTCCTAAACGTGCTACCACAATTTCATCTGGTTTTGTTTTATCAAAAACAGAAATTGCATAAGCACCAATAACATTGTTTAGTGCTAATTGGACTGCTTGTCCTAATTTACAGCCTTCCTTTTTCTTTACTTCTTCTATTAAATTTATTAATACCTCTGTATCAGTATCACTTTTAAAATCATAACCTCTAGAAATAAGTTCTTTTTTTAGAGTATCATAATTTTCTATAATTCCATTATGAACAATAACTAAATTCCCCGATTTAGAAAAATGAGGATGAGAGTTTGAATCATTAGGAACACCATGTGTTGCCCAACGTGTATGACCCATTCCTATAGTTCCTATTTTTCTTTTTGTTTCTTTATTAGTTATTAGCTCTAAATCAGAAACTTTTCCTTTGGTTTTAGATAGTTGAATAGCATTACCATCATACATCATTATTCCTTCACTTTTTTATCCTCTGTATTCTATCCTTTTCAGACCATTTATTACTATTGGGTAGGCATCTCTATATCCTATATAACCTGTAATACCACACATAATTTTTTTCTTTAGTTGATTATTTTTTTTCTGTGTAAGAAATTTTCAGCTGTGCTTTTCTTGTTCCCTTAATCGTTCCATTAGAAGGGAATTGGTTGAATATAGTCACTGCTCTTGGATTCCAATTATAAGTTTTTACAACGCTATCTAAAACGCTATTAATAACTGGAGTATCTGTTTCGTTAAATGCTTTTAGAACTAACTTATCATTTTGATGCGAATTTGGTCCTAAAATATTAGAAATATAATCTGTTATTTTAAAACTATAACTTTCATTTTTAATTCCATCTTTTTCTAGGTTTCCAGAAAAAACAGAAAAACCTTCTTGGTAAGCGTCTAGAATTTGTCTAGAATAATTAAGTGATTCTCTGTACAAAAATAATCTTTGTGGGATAGCAGTTGTATCTCTAGTTTGATCTATATAAAAAGTAACAGTAGCATCATTAATTAACCAGTTTTTACTTTTTAAATCTTGCAATTGGTTGCCTTGTAAAATCTTTACATCTGCCATTTTACCTGCAGTACCTTGTATAACAATTTGATCTGTACCAACTCCAACAGATTCTGGTGTCATTTTATAAATTCTGTTTTGTATACCAGATAAATTTACAGAAAGGGTTTGTCTTAAAGTGTCTACAACTGTGTTTTTTGTTTTATGCTCTACTGTAGTTGTGTAATTTAATTCTAATGTAGGGTTTAAAAAAATTTGTTGTGGATTAGAAAACCTAAAAGGTACTAATGAGTTTTCATCTCCAGAAACCTCAATTATTAAACCTCTAAAATAATTGTTTAACAACTCTTGAGAGGTAAGTTCTGTCCCATTAAATCTATCAAAAAACAATTTTTTTAATTTATCTCTATCTAAAGGAATTACTAAAAAAGGATTTGCATTAGAAAGTTTTAAGGTGTCTTTATAAGAAGCAACACCATCTTTTAAAAAACGATCATAAATATATAATGTATCGTTTGGATTTGGAATAAATTTAAAATTCGAATCTGCATTTAATAAATCTCCTTTGCCATAAACAGCATCTGTTTTATAAACATTAGGTTTAGTTGGATCTACTAAATTTAACGAACTTAAAAAAGTTGTGTTTTCATATACTTTTAAATCTACTCCTATTGCAGAAGTTCCTAACTTGTCATCAATTTCAAAAACTGGTATTGTTATAATACTGTCTTTACCATTAATTTTTACTGTTTTTTTATCTGTTCCTGTTTTTGTCGCTAAATAAGGAAACTTTAAAAAAGCATTATCAAATGTGTTAGTCACTTTTGTAGTATCTACAACTCCATCTGTTAAATTTACCGTTCTAAAAGCTGCTAATTGAGTAACTATAGAAGCTTCTATTTTCTCATATTGTTTTTTATCATTTTGATAAATTCCCAACCAATATTCTCCTATTGAACCAGTCAAAAGATTATCTCCTCTAATTGCATCTATATTTGGTCTTTGGCTAACTAAAACTTCTAAAATGGTGTCTTTGGTGTCAAATTTGGTGTTACCAACTATACTTGTACCTATATCTGTAAAGTCTTTTTCGCAAGATATAACTCCTACTAATGTTAAGATTAATAAACCTATAACAATACTTCTTCTAAAAAAATTTCTCACTATATAACAATTATTTAGCCTCTAGTAATTGGGCGTAAAAATTCAAATAACTTTCTTTTAAGTTCTCTTCTTGATGTGCTAATACTGGTAATTCTTGCTCAGTAATAAAGGCATCTAATTCATCAGATATTGTTTCACTTCCGTGAATTATTGCATCAGAGTTTTCGATAGCGCTTTTTAAGATGTTTGTAAAATTTGGTGTTTTAATGGTCGCTAATTTAGCATCATGACTCATATCAAATTTCACCTTATTTGCTAAATCTTCATTTAAAGCTCCTTCAAAACTATTATTATACAAAGAAGTAATTATTTTACTTTCTGTAAATAAAGGCTCTTCTTTATAAAACTCTTTTAAATAAAGAGGTAATAAAGAAGCCATCCAACCATGGATATGAATAATATCTGGAGCCCAATTCAATTTTTTTACAGTTTCTACAACACCTTTGGCAAAGAAAATTGCGCGTTCATCATTGTCTTCAAAAAGAGCATCATCTTCATCTGTAAAAACGGCTTTTCTTTTAAAATATTCTTCATTATCTATAAAATAAACCTGCATTCTTTCTTTAGGAATAGAAGCTACTTTTATAATTAGAGGCATATCCATATCGTTTACAACAAGATTCATCCCAGACAAACGAATTACTTCATGTAACTGGTGTCTACGTTCGTTAATTACACCAAATCTTGGCATAAATATTCTTGTTTGTACTCCTTTAGAATGCGCATTTTTCGCTGCATTAAAAGCTGTTGATGATAACTCTGTTTCTGGTAAGTATGGAACTACTTCCGAGGAAACAAATAATATTCTCTTGTCCTTCATTAAATCAAACTCTTTTATGAGAAGCGCAAAAATACAAATTATTATGCTAATATCGTGTTAAAATGGTAAGTTTGCAGACTTTACTTTACTTTTAAGGATGAAAATTTTTACGACAAAACAAGATTTAAAACGCTATTTATCAACCATGAAAGAGCAAAATAAAACCATTGGTTTTGTGCCAACAATGGGCGCACTTCATGAAGGACATTTATCTTTGATAAAAAAAGCCAAGAAAAAAAACAATCTTGTTGTGGTTAGTATTTTTGTAAATCCTACACAATTTGATAAAAAGGAAGACTTGGTAAATTACCCTAAAACCATAGAGAATGATACTAAATTGCTAGAAAGTGTTTTTTGTGATGTACTATTTTTACCTTCTGTTGAAGAAATTTATAGTGATAAAATTACTTCAGAAAACTTTGATTTTGATGGTTTAGAACACCAAATGGAAGGAAAATTTAGAGATGGTCATTTTGATGGTGTAGGGACAATTGTAAAAACCTTGTTCGAAATTGTGACTCCAAACAATGCTTATTTTGGACAAAAAGATTTTCAGCAATTACAAATCATCAAAAAAATGGTGAAGAAAAATCGCATCAATGTAAAAATTAAAGGTTGCCCAATTTTTAGAGAAGAAGATGGTTTGGCAATGAGTTCTAGAAATACAAGATTATCAACAGAACAGAGAGAAATTGCGCCATTTATTCTGAAAACACTTAAAAAAGTAAAGAAAAAGTTTAAAACAAAAACGATTGATGAAATTAATGCTTGGGTAGAAAATCAATTTAAAAAACAAACTTTATTAGAATTAGAGTATTTTACAATAGCCGATGAAAAATCTTTAGAAACCGCAAATAAAAAAGAAGCTAAGAAAAAATATCGTGCTTTTATTGCAGTTTTTGCTGGTAAAATTAGATTGATAGATAATATTCGTTTGAAAAATTAATTTTTATTCCGTTTGAAAATCTAGATTAATTCATCTTACAACTTTAACCATTTTTATAAAAATATTCAAAATTTAGTTTCACTAAAAAAACCTATTTTTGCCATATGTTAGTACAAGTAGTAAAATCTAAAATCCATCGTGTAAAAGTTACAGGTGCAGATTTAAATTATATAGGAAGCATAACCATAGATGAAGATTTAATGGATGCAGCCAACATTATAGAAGGTGAACGCGTTCAAATAGTGAATAATAATAATGGAGAGCGTTTAGAAACCTATGCAATTCCTGGCCCAAGAGGAAGTGGAGAAATAACCTTAAATGGTGCTGCTGCCAGAAAAGTTGCTAAAGGCGATGTTTTAATCTTAATTGTTTACGGTTTTTTAGAATTAGAGGAAGCTAAAAAGTTTAAACCATCTTTGGTTTTCCCTAACGAAAAAGACAACACACTTACCTAATTTTGAACATCAAAAAGATTTTAAAAATTATTTTACCACTTGCTTTAGGTGGTTTTTTAGTTTGGTATTCTCTATCTGATATTTCTTTAGAAACTTTAGGTACATATTTTAAAGAAGCTAATTATAGCTGGATTTTTCTTGGTTTATTTTTCGGAATTTTAAGCCATTTATCCAGAGCTTATAGATGGAAATTTATTTTAGACCCAATAGGTTACAAACCAAAATTTACAAATAGTGTTTTGGCTGTTTTAGTGGGGTATTTAGTAAATTTAGCTTTGCCAAGAGCAGGAGAAATTTCTAGAGCAACTGTAATGGCAAATTATGAGAAAATTCCTTTTGAAAAAGGATTTGGAACCATTGTAGCAGAACGAATTGCAGATTTAATAATGATGCTCTGCATAATTGCAATTACACTTTTTGTACAGTTTGATTTTATTTATGAACTGCTTATTAAAAATTTCGATCCTACAAAAATTGGCATTGGATTAGCTGTTTTAATCATCGGGTTTTTCATTTTTTCATCCTTTGTAAAAAAAGCAGAATCAGGATTTTTACTAAAAATAAAAACCTTTGTTTCTGGCTTAATAGAAGGTGTTACAAGCATCTTTAAAATGAAAAACAAATGGGCATTTATCTTTCATACCGTTTTTATTTGGGTAATGTATGTAGCTATGTTTTGGGCAACAATTCCTGCAATTAATGGTTTAAACGTACCTTTTGGCGGAATTTTAATCGGTTTTATTGCTGGCGGATTTTCTATTGCAGCTACAAATGGTGGAGTTGGTTTATACCCAATTGCTGTGGCTGGTGCATTGGCTTTATTTGGTATTGAAACAGAACCTGCAACCGCTTTTGGTTGGATTATGTGGACTGCACAAACTGCAATGATTATCGTTTTTGGAGGTTTGGCATTTTTTGTTTTACCCATTTATAATAAGAACAAGTAAAAATATTTAGCCTTATCATTTTTGGCTATTTAACTTTGTAACTTAGCAACTTTCAAACTTTGTAACTATTTTATCAATGGCTAAAACCAAAACAACTTTTTTCTGCCAGAATTGTGGCACACAACACGCAAAATGGGTGGGACAATGTGGTGCTTGTAAAGAATGGAACACCATTGTTGAAGAAGTTATTCAAAAAGAAGATAAAAGAGTTTGGAAACAATCTACAACAGCAAAAAGTGTTATAAATAAACCTCTAAAAATTGCTGATATTCAGCTAAACCCTGAAGAGAGAGTTGTTACTAATAATAACGAGTTAGATACAGTTTTAGGTGGTGGTTTGGTAAAAGGTTCTGTAACACTTTTAGGTGGAGAACCAGGTATTGGAAAATCAACTTTATTATTACAAGTCGCTTTAAATATAAGTCAAAAAGTATTGTATGTTTCTGGTGAAGAAAGCCAATCTCAAATAAAAATGAGAGCAGAAAGATTGGATGCCAAAAACTCTAATTGCTTAATTTTAACAGAAACAAATACACAACAAATATTCAAAAATATCGAAGAAACTGAACCTGAAGTTTTAGTAATCGATTCTATACAAACATTACACACAAACAATATTGAAGCTTCTCCAGGAAGTATTTCTCAAATTAGAGAAACCAGTGCAGAATTGATAAAATTTGCCAAAGAAACTGCAACACCAGTCTTATTAATTGGTCATATTAACAAAGAAGGAAACATTGCAGGTCCAAAAATTTTAGAACACATGGTAGATGTTGTTTTACAGTTTGAAGGCGACAGAAACCATACCTACAGAATTTTAAGAAGTCAAAAAAATAGATTTGGCTCTACATCAGAATTAGGGATTTACGAAATGTTGTCTAATGGTTTGAGAGAAATCTCAAATCCGTCAGAAATTTTAATTTCTAAAAAAGATGCAGATTTAAGTGGAACAGCAATTGCATCAACATTAGAAGGCATTCGTCCTTTAATGATAGAAATTCAAGCCTTGGTTTCTACAGCAGTTTATGGGACTCCACAAAGATCTACAACAGGTTACAATCTAAAACGTTTGCATATGATTTTAGCTGTTCTCGAAAAAAGAGCAGGTTTTAAATTGGGTGCAAAAGACGTTTTTTTAAATATTACTGGAGGCATAAATGTAGATGATCCAGCAATAGATTTGGCTGTGGTTGCTGCAATTTTATCATCTAACCAAGATATTGCCATAAACCCAAATGTGTGTTTTGCTGCAGAAGTTGGTTTGGCAGGAGAAATAAGACCAGTTTCTAAAATAGACCAACGTATTTTAGAAGCAGAAAAACTAGGTTATAAAACTTTTGTTGCTTCAAAATATAATAAGATTTCATCAAAAAATCACGGAATTAAACTGATTTTAGTAGGTAAAATTGAAGAGGCTTTTGCTACTTTGTTTGCTTAATTTTAACCATAAATTCTCAAATTATTATTTTAATCTTTAACTTTCTAAAACTAGTATTCTAAATTTATTATTTGTTTAAAACTGCTGGCAAAATATAATCCGTCATCATTTTATCAGCATTTTTATGTGCGTTCGGAAAATTATAAGCAGAGGAAGTTATTACAACCACAAAAGGAATATCTTTAAAAATAAAAATCTTGTTTCCACCATTACCACTTGCATAAGAAACTTCATATTCTTTAGTTCCGACTTTGTAAGTTTTATTCCAGAACAAATAGCCATAAAACTCATTAGAGGAAATTTCTACTTGTTTACTTAAACTTTTTTCTACCCATTTTTTTGGTAAAACTTGTTGTCCACTCCAAACTCCATTATTTTTATATAACTGTCCATATTTAGCAAAATCTATGGCTCTTAATCGAATTCCACCAGCTGTATTTCCTATTTTTTGAGGTGTAAACTCCCATTGATAATCAATAATATTTAGAGGTTTAAATAATTTTTTATCGGCATAAGAAACCAAACCTTTTGGTACAGATTTTTCAATTACATCACCTAAAACCACAATACCTGCAGTAAAATAGGAAAAATCTTTTTCCATAATTTTGTTTTCTTCCATTGGTAAATCTAGTGCAAATTTTACCCAGTTTTTTGTTGGATACATTTTCTCTTCATTCCCTAAGCTCCCATAATCATTATCATTACCAACAAAGCCAGAACTCATTGTTAACAAAGATTTTAAAGTAACTTCTTCTTTTTTATTATTATAATTTTTAAATGATTTTAAATTGTAAAAATCTTTTAATTGTAGGTTTTCATTTTTAATAAATTTTTCTTCAATTGCAATGCCTAACATTGTAGATGCGATGGATTTACCTACAGATTTTGGGTCGTGCAAACTATTTCTATTTTCTCCATTAAAATATTGTTCTATTAGAAGTTCGTTGTTTTTTATAACTACGATTCCATTTATTTTTTCGAATCTATTTTCTGCAATCTTTCTGTTTAAGGCTTCAATTTTTATTTTATCAAAATTATCACTCGAAACTTTCCAGCCGCTATTTTTTGCTATTTTTTGAAGAGGAATTAAACTTTTATCAACAGGAATTTCTGCAACTTCTACAGGTAATTTTCCTTTAGCTAAAACAGCTCCAACTTTTAAATTATTTTCTTTTAAATAAGGTCTTACTTCTATTGTTAAACTATGGTTTCCTTTATTCAATTTATCTTGTCCACCACCTAATTTCATAAACTTTAACCACATAAACCAGCCCCAATAATCTATTTTTTTAGGAGTAACTAAACGAATTGTATGTTTTAATTGTGTTGTTTTTGATGCTTTAAATCCTGCTCCTTTATGCAAATTTTCAACGTAAATTACTTCTCCATCAACTAAAAACGAAAATTGGAAATTCCCTTTTTCTAATAATTGATCTTCACTTAAATTAGGTGCTAATTCTTGAAGGCTTTTTACAAGTGGTTTTTTTAGTGTAAAATGAATATTCAAATATTCTTCTTTATTAAGTGTAAAAAGATCTGTATAGTTCTTTGTGTGAATATTGTTTTGAGTTATTTCTTCTTTTGAGAAAAATAAACTATTTTCTTTTTCTGAATTCTTTTCTTGTGCATTACCACAAGAAACAATTAGACAACTAACCAATAGTACTAAAAAATTTAATTTCATCTGTTTTGTTTAATTTTTAACAAAATTATTCATTTTAAAGATTCTAAAATTGTATAAAATTAACATTTAAGAAATTTGTTTTAAAACTTTTGAAGGTGTTGTTTTGTATATAGATTTAAAGTTTGATATAAAATGGCTTTGGTCGTAAAAACCACATTGATAACAAATTTCTGTTAAGGTAAATTTTTTAGATGCTAACAAGTAAAACGCTTTATTTACCTTTAAAAGGCGTATATAATTTCCTAAAGAAACTCCAAAATATTTATGAAATTCTCTTGATAAATGAACAGGATGAATTCCTAAAATAGAACTTAAATTTTTTAAGGAAAAATCTGTATTTTCTTCTATTAAAAACTCTTTGAGTTTGTGTACCCAAAAAGGTTTTTTAAAAGTACTATTTTCCGAACTTTTTACAGTATTAAAAATAGCAACTAAAGACGCTTCTATGCTCAAATTAGAATATTGGTCATTTATTTTTGATTCAATAAAAATAGTGTTCATTAAGTTTTTAGTCACAGGATTTTCTAAGGTCATACTTCCTTCAAAATTCATAATATCAATATCGTTTTTACAAAACCAATCTTCATTTAATTCAATATGAAAACCTCTTGTAAATTCGTTTGGTTTTATATTATAATGTGCATCTTGCCAATTATGAAAAAGTAAACTTCCTGGTTTTAAATAATAAGATTCTTTTTTATTAGATTCAAAAAGTTTTCCTTGAAGCAAATAGGTGAAATAAGGATTTTCATGATAATGCCAATCTACTTTAAGATGTGTATATTCTGTGTCTGTTATAATGATACTATCGAAATTAGATTTTTTATAGTGAGTTCCAAAAAAATTTCCTTTTTTTAATTGATTCATTTTTAAGTAGGTTTATAAAACATGCTTTTTATAAAGACTTAAAATTCTTTAAAATGTTACCCAACTAATATTTAAAAAGCAAAAAAACCAAGCATTTCTGCTTGGTTTTATATATTTATCAACTTAAAAAAAGTTTTATTTCTTATTAGCTACTTTAATATATTTATCTAGAGCCATTGTCATAGAAGGTGTTTCTGGTGTTGGTGCAGTTATATCGCACTTTAAACCAGCATCTGTTGCAGCTTTTACTGTAGAGTTACCAAAAACTGCAATTCTTGTATCATTCTGTTTAAAATCAGGGAAGTTTTTTAACAAAGACTCAATTCCTGATGGGCTAAAGAAAACCAATACATCATAAAAAACGTCCTCTAAATCAGATAAATCGCTTACTACAGTTCTATACAAATCTGCTCTTGTCCATTTTACAGCCAATTTATTTAATTCTTCTGGCACTAATGGTTTTAGTTTGTCTGAAGATGGTAATAAAAAGTTTTCGGTTTTATGCTTCTTAATTAACTTTGTTAATTCAGGAAACGTTCTGTTGCCTACATAAATTTTACGTTTTCTATAGACAACGTATTTCTGTAAATAAAAAGCAACAGCCTCAGATTGACAGAAGTATTTCATATCATCTGGCACTTTAAATCGCATTTCTTCAGCAATTCTAAAAAAGTGATCTACAGCATTTCTACTCGTTAAAATAATTGCTGTGAAATTTTTTAAATCAATTTTCTGACCTCTAACTTCTTTTACAGAAATTCCTTCTACATGAATAAAGGGTCTAAAATCTATTTTTACCTTTTGTTTGTCTGATAAGTCAAAATAAGGTGATGTTTCTGCCTTAGGTTCTGGCTGCGAAACTAAAATCGTTTTCACTTTCATAAGCTTTCGTTTATTTATTTAAAACATCAATTTAAACAAGATTAATAGCGGTGCTATTTCGAAGGCGCAAAAGTACAAAATAAAATAAAACAACTTACTAAAAATCAGCTTTTTATTATTAAATACGTGTAAGACAAATCTTATTGCGAATAATGCAATAGAAGAATAAACTAAAAACACAATGTTTATATGAGCATAAGCGACTAATACAAGGCCAAAAAACAATAAAAAACAGATTGCGAATAAATAACTAAATTTAGATACTAAATAGAAACGCAAAGGTTTTTTAATGTTAAACAACAACGTTAATGCATATTCTAAGAATCTTTTTATTAAAAAAAAGATACTAATCAATAAAAAAACTATGCAAAAAGAATAAAAACCTTCATCAAAATTATTGCCATAAATAGAAAGCAAATTATAGACTAACAAGGATATAACAATACCAGAAAAGAAAGAAATAAGAATCTGAAAAGAATTAAAAAATCCTATATTTTCTTCTATTTCATCCTCTATAAAACCCCTAGAAAACATAGAAAAAGCATAGCCCTTTAATTTTTTAGCATCTAATAATTTAAGAAAAAAAACAGCAATTAATAGGCAAACCAAAACAATGGTAACCCAATAATCATTACTATTAACTCTTTCTAATGCTTGCACCTATTTTAATTTGAAAATATTAACGCAAAATTAGTAATTTCTTTATGTATATTTGTCTTCTTACCACATAGAAATTTCTTTATGTCTGATACCATAGTAATTATCCCAACTTACGACGAAAAAGAAAACATAGAAGCTATAATTAGAGCTGTTTTTAATCAAAAAAAAGAGTTTCATATTTTGGTAGTAGATGATAATTCTCCTGATGAAACTGCTGCAATCGTAGAAAAATTAATGATTGAGTTTCAGAATAAACTTTTTATCGAAAAAAGAAAAGGTAAAAATGGGTTAGGCACAGCTTATATTCACGGATTTAAATGGGCTTTAGCCAAAGATTATGAATATATTATAGAAATGGATGCCGATTTTTCTCACAACCCAAAAGATTTGATACGTTTATACAATGCTTGTAAAAATGGAGATGGAGATGTTTCTGTAGGGTCTAGATACGTAAACAACAAAATAAATGTTGTAAACTGGGACATTAAAAGGTTATTACTCTCGTATTTTGCCTCTAAATATGTTCGTCTCATAACAAGAATTCCTATTTACGACACTACTGCTGGTTTTGTTTGTTGGAAAAGAAAAGTATTAGAAAATATTAATTTTGATAAAATAAAATTTGTAGGGTATGCCTTTCAAATTGAAATGAAATTTAAAGCTTGGAAACACAATTTTAACATAAAAGAGGTTTCTGTTGTCTTTACAGATAGAGCTTTAGGAGCATCTAAAATGAGCGGAAATATTATTTCTGAAGCCATATTTGGAGTGATAAAAATGCGAATAAACGGATTGCCAAAAAAATAACAGTTGGCAGTCGCAGTTTCAGTAAAAAAAAATTTTGCGAAAAAAACCTCCTTTTACAGGTTAAATAAAATATAAAATGGAAAAAAAATACTTAATAAAAAACGCGACAATTGTAAATGAAAACAGCACTTTTAAAGGTGATGTTTTGATTGAAAATGAATTAATAAAACAAATTTCGACAGAAATTAATGTTGTTGAGAATATAGAAATTATAGATGCACAAGGCAAATATTTAATTCCTGGTTTTATAGATGATCAAGTGCATTTTAGAGAACCTGGTTTAACTCACAAAGCAAATATTGCCACAGAAAGTAAAGCTGCTATTGCTGGCGGAATTACCACGTTTATAGAAATGCCAAATACAGTACCACAAGCAACTACACAAGAATTATTAGAAGATAAATTTACAATTGCTGCTAAAGATTCTTATGCAAACTACTCTTTTATGTTTGGTGGCACTAACGATAATTTAGAAGAATTATTAAAAACAGATCCTAAAAAAGTAGCAGGAATCAAACTATTTTTAGGTTCATCTACAGGTAATATGTTGGTTGATAATGAAGAAATTCTTGAGAAAATATTTTCATCAACAAAAATGATTATTTCTGTACATTGTGAAGATGAAGCCACCATCAGAAAAAATACAGCAGAATTTAAAGAAAAATTTGGTAATGATATTCCTATCAAGTACCACCCAATTATTAGAAGTGAAGAAGCTTGCTATTTATCATCTTCTAAAGCCATAGAATTAGCGAAGAAAACTGGAGCGAGATTACACGTTTTTCATTTATCAACAGAAAAAGAAACACATTTATTTAGAAATGATATTCCTCTAGAAGAAAAGCAAATTACAGCAGAAGTTTGTGTACATCATTTATGGTTTTCTGATAAGGATTATGACAAAAAAGGGACACATATAAAATGGAATCCTGCTGTAAAAACCGAAAAAGACAGATTGGGTTTATGGAAAGCTTTGTTAGATGACAGGATTGATGTTTTAGCAACAGACCATGCACCTCATACTTTAGACGAAAAAAGTAATACGTATTTAAAAGCACCAAGTGGAGGACCATTAGTGCAACATGCAGTTATTGCACTTTTAGAAAAAGTAAAAGAAGGGGTAATTCCGATTGAAAAATTGGTTGAAAAAATGAGTCATAATCCTGCAAAATTATTTCAAATAGAAAAAAGAGGGTTTGTAAAAGAAGGTTTTTATGCAGATTTAGTTTTAATTGATGCAAATAAACCTCAAACCGTTTCTAAAGACAATATTTTATACAAATGTGGTTGGTCTCCTTTTGAAGGAACCACGTTTTCATCTACAATTACACACACTTTTGTAAACGGAAACTTAATGTATAATAAAGGTGTTTTTAATGATGAAATAAAAGGAAAAAGAATTACGTTTAATAGATAATTATGAAAAATTTACGAATCCTTTTTTGTTTCATTTTTTTATATTCTTGTACAAGTAATACCATTTTTGAAAAGCCAAAAGACTTGATTCCTAAAGATACTATGAGTCTTTTAATTCAAGAACTGATGATTGCTAGCTCTGCTAAATATCAAAAAAACAAAAGTTTAGAATCTCAGATAAATTACTTGCCTTTAGTATACAATCGTTTTAAAATAGATAGTACTCGTTTTAAGGAAAGCAACCTTTATTATGCTTCTGAAATGGATGTTTATAAAGAAATTGTTGAAGATGCAAAAAATAGTATCGACAAAAAGAAAGCTTTTGTAACCGATTTAAAAACAAAGTTCGATTCTATTAGAAGAGACTCTATTGAAAAATCTAAAATTAAAACATCGGTTTTAGACACCATTCAAGATCCTGATGCTAACTAATATAATTTTTACAAGTTTCATGAATTACTTCATCAATTTTTTGAAACTGAAAACCCACTCTTTCTTCAATTTTCTTTGAAGAATATTTAGAAATTGTATGCGCACTTCTAGCAGAATATTTACTTAGCAAAGGTTCTTTGCCTGTAATTTTAGAAAGTAACCAAGAAAATCGCCAAAAAATAGCAGTTTGCCAAGATTTAATTTTTGTTGATGGCCTTTTTTTACCAAAACCATCTGCAATCATAAAAAACACCTCTTTAAATGATTTATTTTCTGAAACTAATATGAAACGTTCATTCTTAACATTAGTATTCATTATTAAAATCATAGCTTTTACCACATCTTTTACCCCAACAAAACCTGTAAAACCTTCAGTATAATATTTAAAACCATTGTAAACCTGAGAGAATAATTTACCAGAACCATTATTCCAAAAACCACTTCCTAAAATTACACCAGGATTTACAATAACTACATCTATATTTTCTTGACTAGCTCTCCAAACCTCCATTTCTGCACCAAATTTTGTAATAGAATAACCACTATTATCTTCTTGAGAATTCCACTCACATTCTTCTGTAATGAATTCTTCTTTTAAAGATTTTCCAACAGAAGCAATAGAACCTACAAAACAAAGTTTCTCAATTTTTGCATCAATAGAAAGATTTACGATAATTGCAGTTCCGTGAATATTTACTTTTCGCATTTCTCTATAATCTTTAGGATTAAAAGAAATAAGTGCAGCACAATGATATACTTTTTTTACACCAATAAAAGCAGGAATCATTGCAGGAACTTCAGTTATATCTGCATGAAACCACTCTATTTTATCAACGAGTGTTTTATCATCAGTATAATAAGAAAAGACTTTTTTTACAGCTTCAATTTTTTTTTCAGAACGATAAATTGCACGTATTTTTTCATCATTTTTTATCAAATGATATAATAAATGTGCGCCTACTAAACCTGTTCCTCCTGTAACTAAAAT
The DNA here is from genome assembly GCA_045110395.1 of Polaribacter sp. GTDB lineage: Bacteria > Bacteroidota > Bacteroidia > Flavobacteriales > Flavobacteriaceae > Polaribacter. The sequence continues at coordinate 1,464 of JBGCFX010000202.1, read as the reverse complement.
CATAGGGCTAATTTATGGTTTTTTGATTGATAAGTTTATCTTTGTCCCTGATAAAAAGACTTAAAATTTCACAATGTCTTATCGAGCGCAGTCGAGATATTTTTAATAAATCTAAACTTTAAATAAGTTCTCGACTGCGCTCGAACAGAAAATACAGATACAATTATAATGAAAAATTTTATTGAAGAATTACAATGGAGAGGAATGTTGCATGATACAATGCCAACAACAGAAGAGCACTTATTAGAAAGTATGAGAAGTGCTTATGTGGGTTTTGATCCTACTTCAGATTCTTTACATATTGGTAATTTAGTACCAATTATGCTTTTAGCACATTTTCAAAGATGTGGTCATAAACCAATTGCTTTAGTGGGTGGTGCAACTGGTATGATTGGTGATCCTTCAGGAAAATCTGCAGAACGTAATTTGTTAGATGAAACCACTTTAAGACACAATCAAGAAGCTATTAAAGGACAATTAAGTCACTTTTTAGATTTTACTTCTAAAGCAGAAAATGCTGCAGTTTTAGTAAATAATTACGATTGGATGAAAGATTTTTCTTTCTTAGAATTTATACGTGATGTAGGGAAACACATTACCGTAAATTATATGATGGCAAAAGATTCTGTAAAAAACAGAATTAGTTCAGAATCTAAAGACGGAATGTCTTTTACAGAATTTACATATCAATTAGTGCAAGGTTATGATTTTTTACATTTATATAAAAATAACAATGCTTCTATACAAATGGGAGGTTCTGATCAATGGGGAAATATTACAACAGGAACAGAACTAATTAGAAGAATTGGTGGTGGTAAAGGGTATGCAATTACATGTCCTTTAATTACAAAATCTGATGGTTCTAAATTCGGGAAATCTGAAGGTGGCAATGTTTGGTTAGATGCTAAAAGAACATCTCCTTATAAATTTTACCAATATTGGTTAAATGCTTCTGATGAAGATGCAGAAAAGTATATTAAAATTTTTACTTTTTTAGACAAAACAACCATAGACAAATTAATTGCAGAGCATAAAGAAACACCTCATTTACGTTTATTACAAAAAACGATTGGAGAAGAAGTTACTTTATTAGTGCATGGAAAAGAAGCATACGAAAACGCAATAAAAGCGTCTTCTATTTTGTTTGGAAAATCTACTGCTTCTGACTTAAAAACCTTAGACGAACAAACTTTTTTAGATGTTTTTGATGGTGTGCCTCAGGCTTCTGTTTCTTTAGATGATATAAATGATGGTTTAGATATGATTGGAGCCTTAGCTGCCAAAACTAACTTCTTAAAATCTAATGGAGAAGCAAGAAGAGCTTTAAAAGAAAACGCAATTTCTGTAAATAAGGAAAAAGTAAAAGAAGATTTTACCATTTCTAAAGAAGATTTAATCGCAAATAAATATGTGTTGTTACAACGTGGTAAAAAAACATATTATTTATTACAAGTAACTGATTAA
>JBGCFX010000201.1:0-4025 GCA_045110395.1 Polaribacter sp. | reverse complement strand
CAACTGTTCTTGTAGTATTATCTATATCATTATCAGTAATCCAAGTTCCATCATAAGCTGCTCCTACAACTGGGCTGCTTAATAAATGCCAATTTGTATCATTTGCCAACACTTGATAATTTACGTTACCTGTAGGTGTTCCTTGAACTATTAAAGAACCACCACTTGAAATTGTTAAAACACCATTTGTAGTAATATCATTAGCAACTGCTCCAGTTGTAGCTCCAATAATTGGGTCGTTTGCTAAATCTGGAATTATAACATCTGTTGTAGCAGTTGGTACAATAGTACTCCAGTTAGAGGCAGTATCCCAATCTGTACTAGTGTTTCCTGTCCAAGTACTATTTATAGCAGTAACTTCTACTTGTACTTCATTGGTAGAGTAATTTAATGTAGTTACGATGTCAGAATTTGAGGTAGTAACATTACTAAATGTACCTGATACAGTACCATCACCATCTATAATCTTAAAAGTGTCTCCAACATTAGGGACGTAAGATCCCCAATTTAGATGGGCTGTTGCATTTGTAAATGTTAGGGAAGATGAAGCAGCAGAAAATGCGATTCTATCGAATTCCGTTGAATGTGTTGTACCAGATATATCAAATGTTGTTGTAGAAGTTCCTAAATCAATAATTCCACGAAATTCCAATTCACCATAAGCTCCAGCATTTCCAGGATTAAAAGTTGCATTCGAATTATTTGTAAATGTACCTCCATTAAATTCTATATCATCTCTTCCTGAACCATCTGTTGTAAAAGTTAGTTGCATATCTCCGTCATTAATTACAGTACAACCAGTGTTTATCTCAAGAGCGTCTGCAGCACCATCAACCACTTTAAATACACCACCAGTATTATTATTAAAAGTACCACCAGTATTCATATCCATTCCTTCTTCTCCAGTATTTGAAATATCAATAGTACCAGTATTGTTAATAATACCACCAGTCGTAAGAATTCCTTTATCAAAAGTATTGGTAATAGTAAGTGTAGCTCCAGTTGCATTAGTTATAGTTCCACCACTAACTTCTATTCCATTATCTCCAGGACCAACACCTGCTCCAGAACCTGTGATAGTTATGGTTCCTGAATTGGTGAGTGTACCTCCAGTTGACATTAATCTAATTCCTTCTCCTGTAGGCTGATTGATAACTAAACTACCACCAGAATTATTGGTAAAAGCACCACTTTCTTGTAAACGTAAGGCATCTGTACTACCACCAGTTGTTGTAATGGTTCCAAAATTGGAAATATTAGCTGTTGAAGCATTAGCATCTACTTGGATACCAAAATTGGTTGCAGCACTAATGTTTACATTACCACCTAAATTGTTCGTAAAAACACCTTCGTCTGATACATATAAACCAACATCAGCTGCATTATTCAAATTAACCGTTCCTGAATTATTAAAAGCACCATCATCATCCAAAAATATTTGATCATCAGGAGTTGAGTTGATTGTAAATGTTCCTCCACTATTATTATTAAAAAGACCACTATTATCAACACGAATACCATTATCACCAGCTGCACCAGCAACTGTAAGCATCCCAGTGTTATTGAATATACAACTATCATTTAACATAATACCATCATCACTACCTGTCATTGTGATATTAACACTACCAAAATTGTTGAAAGTGGATATAGTTCCACTTGAGTCATCCAAATAAAGACCATCAGCAGCAGGAACTGCTTGACCATAATTGGTTATAGTAAGGGTACCTGTTGCAATGTTAGTAAAAGTACCACGTTGCATATAAATACCATATTGTCCTGACCCATCAATTGTAATAGCACCATTATTGGTTATAGTACCTCTATTGTATATTCCGTCTGCATTTGTATCAGCGATATGAATGTCAGATATGGCTATTGTTCCATTATTGACTAAGATTGCATTGTCATTAAGTTCTAAACCATCATCACTACCAGTAAAACCTGTAATTGTTAGGGTTTGACCACTATTAATGGTTAAATTTGAACCATTTGTGGCAAAGACTCGTTGAACTTGTGTACTTGCTGTTAAAACGACTGTATTACCATTTAAATTAACATCATTACCAGCTCCTGGTAAAACATCATCAACCCAATTTGCAGCTTTATTCCAATCACTATCTATGTCTCCATCAAAGGTAATGGTTTGAGCATTTAATTGAAAGCCTGTTGCCATCAATAAAAATAATAGTAAAATTTTTCTCATAATTCTTAAATTAAATATTTGTTAGATTACTGGTGTATTTTTTGGTAAACCAGTTTGGTTAACCAATATATAAAAATTATTATAAATAAAAAATTATCTGTAAATATAATGTCCTGTAAACAGGAGTTTTATAAATAATAACTCTTAATATTAATACTTGCAATATCTAAAATTACAAAAAAACAGAAATCAATAAAAGGAGGATTATTGTACAAAATGGTGTTTTTTGTCATAATAAAACCCGTTCAAAATTAATTTTGAACGGGTTTTATTAAAGCTTAATTCATTATTTATTTTTTTCGCAAGTATATATTTCCTAAACCTGCATTTAGTTTCATTTTTACGTTTCCTTTTTTTAATTTTAATTTCATTTTTTGTAGGCCTTCTTTCTCTGTGTCTTCTAGAACATTAAAATCTATATCAGAAAAAATAGATGAAGAATTTGCATCAACAATAACGTCTGAGTTTGCTGGTAAAGTAACATCTATAAAACCATTGTTAGAATAGATTGAATATAATTTTTTAGGTATTTTCTTATCAAACTCTACAGTTACATTACCACCAATAGAATTGATTGAAACTGGCCCAGTAACATCTAAAAGTTTCATATTATTTAATGAAGTTGAAATCTCTACTTCTCCATCAAAATTTGATAAAGAAGAAGCTTTAGAGTTAAAAAATATGAATTTTTTATCAATATCTTTACTTTCTTTACAACCACTGGTTTCCCAATTTAGTTTGATAGAATTAGGAATTTTAATCTCATAGCGTTCATTACTCATCATTACTAATTGTCTATCAGTTTGATCTTTAAAAATCAATTCTCCATCTTTTTGTTCTATAACAAAATAGATTCCTAAATCAGAATTTTCATTCTTCTTACCAAGTTTTTTTAAGCCTTCTTTTCTATCTGCATTATCAGAATGAAAGAAAACACTACCAAATTTTGGTGAAATAGAATCATAATCTGAATTATAAACTGTTTTTACTCCGTTTTCGATAACCCAAGGTTTATTTTTGTTGTTCTTTTTTACACTTCCAGATTTTACCAGATTCTTCTTTGAAGAGTTGTTAGATGAATAAGTTCCACCAATAGCATAAGTTAAATTAGAATTTCTTTTTTCATGCAAACTCTTAATAATAATTTCTTTACCATCATAACCTTCTATTTGAAAATTTTTGGAAGAACATATTTTTAAAGTTCCTTTATTAAATTTTATTTTCTTTTCTTGTGCATTTAGTGTTAAAAAACTGAATGTAATTGCTAAAATTAAAATGTATTTTATGTTTCTCATTTTGTTTATTTTTTAATTTCTACCATAGCTAAAGTTGCATTATTCTTAACTATTGGATAGGTTTGTTCATTATTAATAATATTCTCAAGAGATTTTTGTGCACGATTTTCTCTTAAAAAACTTAATGCTTTTATTAATTTTATTTGTACTAAAGGTGTTTCTTCTTTTTCTAAAGCAATCACCAAATTGGTTCTGATTTTTTCGTTTTTGGGGAATTTTAATAACGCATCAATGGTGGCTATTTTCACATTTGCATTGTTATCTTTATGTAAAATTCCGATTAAAGTTTTTATAATTTTAGTGTCTTCTTTTACAAAATCATCATTAAAAGCATAGACACCTTCTAAACGTTTTCCTGCTGAATTATCTTCTAAATTTGCCAGTAATATTTTCTTTTCTTTACTAAATTCTTCATTATTATTCAGCCAAACAAAAGCAGAGATAATTAAAGCTATACTTGCTGCTACAGAAATAAATTTTAAATTAAAAACTCTTTGTTTTTTAGGTTGATGCAATTTTTCTTT
>JBGCFX010000200.1:0-4105 GCA_045110395.1 Polaribacter sp. | reverse complement strand
GTGGAATTTTAGGAATGCATAATATTGTAAACAGACCAATGGCTGTTGATGGGCAAGTTGTTATACAACCAATTATGTATGTTGCTTTGTCTTACGACCACAGAATAGTAGATGGTAGAGAATCTGTAGGTTTCTTGGTAGCTGTTAAAGAAGCTTTAGAAAACCCAATTGAGTTATTAATGGATAATAACCCAACAAAAGCATTGGAAATGTAGTTTAAATTTTTGGTTTATTAGAAATTTAGACTTTTAGATATTCAAAATTCCGAGCAAAAGCTCGGGATTTTTCTTGTAATAACATAAAACAAATGATATTCTTAGTACATTAGCTACATCAAAAACTATAAAAAGTTGGCTGAAATATTAAAAATATCAAAAGGAACTACCATTTTAAAACCTGGAGAAGTTTGTAAAGTAGGTTACAAAGTAATTTCTGGTTGCCTTAAAAGCTACATTATAAGTAGTGCTGGCAAAGAGCATATTATTCAGTTTGCACCAGAAGATTGGTTTATTTCTGATATGGAAAGTCATACTTTTAGCACTGAAAGTAAGATTTATATTGATGCTGTTGAAGAAAGCGAAATTGAAGTATTAGATACCAGCCTATTTCCGAAATTTGAAGAAATGAAATCTGAAATGTTGGTGGATGTTAGCATTAAATTAAGAAACAACCTTATCACAACAAAAAACAGATTGATCTCTTTATTAAGCAGTACTTCTGAAGAAAGATATTTCGAATTTACACAAACCTACCCACAATTAGTACAAAGATTACCTCAAAAACTAATTGCTTCTTACCTTGGTATGACCCCAGAACACTTAAGTTATATTCGAGGAAAACTTGCCAAGAAATAAGTTTTTTGATTTCTTAAGGTATCTTATTTTGTGTTTATTCAATTTCTACCAATTTTGTGTCATTATAAACAATAAAACAATTTATTATGACTAAAGTAAAATTTTTAAGTGCAATTATATTGGTAATTACACTTTCGTCGTTCACAATTAGCAATTCAATTTCTTGGAATATTGCTGATGATTTCTCAATTAAATTTATTAGTAAAAATCCGTCAGGAGTTTTTACAAAACTAAAAGGTGATGTTCAATTTGACAAAGATAATTTAGCAGCATCTAAATTTGATGTAAAAATAGATGTAGCGTCTATAAATACAGGAAATGGATGGAAAAACAAACATGCAAAAGGTAAAAAATGGTTCAATGCAAAAGAATTTCCAACGATTAATTTTACATCAAAAAGTTTCAAAAAAACAGCAACTGGTTTTGAAACTACTGGTATTTTAGAAATGCATGGTATTAAAAAAGAACTCACAATGCCATTTACTTTTAACAATAATACTTTTAAAACTACTTTTACTGTAGATAGAACCGACTTTAAAATTGGTAAAACAACAGGAATGGCAAAAAAAGTACCACGAGAAATTAAGTTAGATATTTCTGTTCCTTTTACTAAATAATTATAATGAAAAAATTATTTATTCATGGAATTTTAGCGGGTTTATTGTCTGCAATTGCAAGTGTTATGTATTTAACCATTTATCAAGAAGCACTTGGCACTAATTTTAATAGCATTGTAAATACAAGTGCAATTTTAGGAGGATGTATTATAGGATGTTTATTAATGACAGTAAGCTATGCTATTGTTTTAAAATATAAAAAACAGCATTTATTAGGATGGTTAAACATCCTAATAGTTGTATTTTCTTTTGTAAGTATTCTTGGAGCCATTGGTGTAAGTTTACCTTTTTCTATAGAAAATCCTGAATTATTTCCTGGTTTGGTTATTCCTATGCATTTTTTTCCAGCTTTAGTATTTTTTGCAATATATCCTTTTTTTCAAAAGGGAGATTTCAAAGAACAAATTATTCATCACCCAAATAAATAGTATCTAATTCTTAAGATATCTTATTTCTTAATAATTAAAAATAATTGAATTTTGTAACGAACTAAAATTTATTAAAATGACAACACAAAAAAAGAGTAAAGGATTACATATTGGACTTTGGATAGCACAAGGATTGTTAGCAATAATGTTTATTATGGCAGGTTTAACAAAAGCAACACAACCAATTGAAGAGTTAGCGGAATCGTTACCTTGGGTAACAGATACGTCTGCAGGATTGGTAAAATTTATTGGAATTAGTGAGTTATTGGGCGGATTAGGATTGTTAATTCCTTCTATTTTTCGTTTCAAACCACAATTAACCGTTTTTGCAGCCTTAGGTTTGGCTATAGTAATGGTTTTAGCAGCAGGATTTCATGCATCTAGAGGCGAGTATGCTGCTATTGGAGCAAATGTAGTTTTTATATTAATTGCATTATTTATTGCTTGGGGAAGAAGTAAAAAAGCACCTATTCTTGCAAAATAATTTTAAATAAAAATAATTTAAAAAACTTTAAAATGCATCGAAAATATTTTTTAAAAACTATTTTTGGTGCATTTTTATTTATTACTATGGATACATTTTCTTCTACATTAAATATGCTGACTGAAACAAATAAATCTGAAAATTCAAAGAAATTTGCCTCATATGGGGCAATTCACTTAAAAAACACAAATCTTAAAAAAGCAATTACTTTTTGGACTAAAATTGTTGGAATGAAACTCCGAAAAAGTACAGATACAACTGCCGAATTTGGTTCAGAAAATAACACTTTAGTAGTGGTTCATCAAACAGCAAAAATTGGCTTTCAAAAAGGATATAGTGGCTTGTATCATGTTGCAATTCATGCGCCCAACAAAGCTGAATTTGCAAGTATGACAAATCGTTTAATTGTAAATAATTATCCTTTTTCACCTGTTGATCATACCATGTCAAAATCGATGTATTTAGATGATCCAGATGGCATTAACATTGAATTTACCTTAGAAACTCCAGAAAGATTTAAAAGAGTAATTACCACAAATGGTTTGCAAATAGAAACTGCAGATGGAACTCTTAAAAGTGCTTCTGCTTACTTAGATGTACAAGAAGTTTTAAAAGAATTAGTAGATAAAGATGTTACTAAAATCATCCATTCTAAAACCTATATTGGTCATTTGCATTTATATGCCAATAATGTTGAAAAATCAAACGAGTTTTATCAAAAAATAGGTTTTAATTCATTTAATAATTTACCACAGTTTATGTATGCAGATTTGGGAGCTGGAGGTAAATATCAGCATAGAATAGCACTCAACTCTTGGCATGGGCAAAACCAACCTTTAGCACCAATAGAAAGTGCAGGGATGAAAAGTTTTCAAATTATTTTTAATACCAAAGAAAAATTTAATAAAGCTTTAAATAATGTTGAAAATTACCAAGAAAAAGATGGTTTTTACTGGATAGAAGATCCTACTGGAAATAAAATAACAATATCACACATTTAATTAAAATATGTATTTGTGAAACAAATTAGATCTTTTTTAGTTGGAAAATATCCACTTTGGATACTTTTGGCAATTCCCGGTATTTTAGTTATTATCAACTACCTAAAGGGAAAATTGAATTATGAAATGATGATGCATATTTCTGGCGAATTTGCCGGTAGAATGTTAATTATCAGTTTAATTGCAACGCCTTTAAAAATGCTTTTCCCAAAAGGTAAAGTATCGAAATGGTTGGTTAGAAATAGACGTTTTTTTGGAGTTTCTGCATTTGCCTATACCTTATTACACACTATTTTTTATGTGTTAGAATATTCAATTAGTCAATTAACTAATGAGTTTTTAAACCTCTCAATTTTAACAGGTTGGATTACCTTTTTCATCTTTATTCCTTTGGCAATAACAAGTACAAATACTGCCATAAAAAAAATGGGAAGTTCATGGAAAAAATTACAACGTTGGGTTTATGTTGCTGCTATTCTAACTTTTACACATTGGATATTTATTGGTTTACAAAGTAATAACGCAAGTACGTTTGGTGCGATATTTCATTTTATTCCTGTAATGGTTTTGCAAGTTTATAGAGTTTGGAAACAAACAAATGATAAAAAATATTAAAAACCTAAATTAGATTTTTAAACAAATACTTTTTTATTTTTTACCTTGCAAAAAAAGCTTACATGTTAAAAAACCCAGAACTCAATCTTGCTATTCAATTTATAGA
>JBGCFX010000199.1:0-5735 GCA_045110395.1 Polaribacter sp. | reverse complement strand
AAATACAATGTTTTACTAAAAGATGACAAAAGTTACCCTTGGTTATGTATTAAAAAAGAGCGTTTTCCAAGAATATTTCTAACAAGAAGGGTTATTAAAGATGGTTCAGAATATTTTGGCACTTACACTTCTGTAAAAACTGTTAGAATTTTATTAGATTTAATTAAAGAACTCTATTCTATAAGAACCTGTAATTACGATCTAAGCCAAAAAAACATAAACGAAGGTAAATATAAAGTCTGTTTAGAATATCATCTTAAAAACTGTAAAGGAGCTTGTGAGAGCTTAGAAACAGATGCTCAGTATAATGATTCTATTAAAGAAATAAGAAATATTATTAAAGGTAATTTTAAAGAAAGTTTAGATAAATTTACCAAAATGATGCTCACTTTTTCAGAAAATATGGAGTTTGAAAAAGCGCAAAAAATTAAAGAAAAGTTAGATAGGTTAAACAATTATCAATCAAAGTCTACCATTATTAACCCATCTATAAACAATGTAGATGTTTTTTCTATTATTTCTGATGAAACGCATGGATATGCAAACTTTTTAAAAATTTCTAATGGTTCTATCATTCAATCTCATACTACAGAAATTAAGAAAAAATTAGACGAGACTGATAAAGAATTATTAGAACTTTTTATTGTAGAAATTAGGCAACGTTTTGATTCTCAATCTCCAGAAATTTATGTGCCTTTTAAAGTTAATTTGGGTGAAAATTTAAAAGTTACCATCCCAAAATTGGGCGATAAAAAACGCATTGTAGAGCTTTCTGAAAGAAATGCAAAATACTACAGAATGGAGCAATTTAAACAGATTAAAATTGTAGATCCAGATAGACACACAAAACGAATTATGGCGCAAATGAAAAAAGATTTACGCCTTTCTATAGAGCCAAGACATATAGAGTGTTTTGACAATTCTAATATTCAAGGAACAAACCCAGTTGCAGCTTGTGTGGTTTTTAAAGATGGCAAACCAAGTAAAAAAGACTACAGACATTACAATATAAAAACGGTTGTTGGGCCAGATGATTTTGGCTCTATGGAAGAGGTTGTTTTTAGACGATATAAGCGTTTGTTAGAAGAAGAGCAACCTTTGCCACAATTAATTATTGTAGATGGTGGTAAAGGACAATTATCTTCTGGCTTAAAAGCCTTAGAAAGTTTAGGTTTACGAGGCAAAATTGCCATTATTGGTATTGCAAAACGTTTAGAAGAAATTTATTATCCAGGAGATCCTATACCTTTATATTTAGATAAAAAATCTGAAACTTTAAAAATTACACAGTATTTAAGAAATGAAGCACACAGGTTTGGGATTACATTTCACAGAAACAAACGTAGTAAAAGTGCTATAAAATCTGAGTTAGAACAAATTCCTGATGTTGGTAGTCAAACAATTACATCATTATTACGTAAATTTAAATCTGCAAAACGTGTTAAAGAAGCAAGTTTAGAAGATTTAACAACTGTTATTGGTAAGGCAAGAGCTACAAAAGTATACCAGTATTATCATCAAAAATAAGTATGAAAATAAAGTTATTTTTATTCATTTTCTTAATTTCTTTGGGGTTTTCATCCCAAGAAAAACAACCAAAAGTTGGTTTGATTTTAAGTGGTGGAGGTGCAAAAGGTTTTGCGCATATTGGTATTTTAAAAGAAATAGACAAGGCAGGTTTACAAATAGATTATATTGGTGGTACAAGTATGGGTGCTATTGTTGGTGGATTGTATGCTGTTGGTTATTCTGGGATTCAAATAGAAGACATTGTTTTAAACACAGATTTTTTAAGCGTTTTAAGAGATCAATTGCCTAGAAGTTCTGAACCTTTTTTTGAAAAAGAATATGGAGAGAAAACTATAATTTCTTTACCCGTAAAAAACGGAGCAATTGGTTTGCCTAGAGGTGTTTCTAAAGGACAAAATGTTTTAAATCTTTTGTTAGAACTTTTTAATGATACAAATAACAATTTAGATTTCTCTAAACTACCTATTCCGTTTTTTTGTATTGCTACAGATGTAGAAACTGGTGGAGAAGTAATTTTAGAAAAAGGGTCTTTACCAATTGCGCTCAGAGCTAGTGGTTCTTTTCCTACGTTATTAAATCCTGTGGATTTAGATAATAAATTATTGGTAGATGGAGGTATTGCAAATAATTTTCCTGTTAGTGTTATGAAATCTAAAGATGTAGATATTTTAATTGGGGTAGATGTAGAGGGTAGACTGTATCAAAAAGATAAATTAACCTCTGTTATTTCTATTATGAATCAGATTATTAGTTATCAAATGTATCATAAAAGTGATTCTGAAAAAGAAAAATTAGATGTGTATATTCATCCAAATATTTATAATTATAATGTTGTAGATTTTGATAAAAAAAATGAAATTCTAGAAAAAGGAATTGAAGAGGCTAAAAAATATACAGCAGTTTTTAAAGAGATTTCTAAAAAACAAACTTTAAAGAGAAAGAGAATAAAAAAGGTGGTTAGCAACCCAAAATTATTGGTTTCTAAAATTGGAATTAAGGGTATAGAAAATTATACAAGAGCTTATGTTTTAGGTAAATTAAACATTAGAGAAGGAGATAGTGTTTCTAAAATAGCACTTACCAAAAAAATATATCAACTTTCTGCTACTAAAAATTACAACAGAATATCATATGATTTTAATAAAAAAAGAGATAGCAGCTATGTTTTAAATTTTAAATTAAATGAATCTCAAGACAATGCTAGTATAAAATTAGGAGTGCATTATGATTTGCTATATAGGTCTGGAATTTTAGTGAATTACAGTCAAAAACATTTATTAAAAAACAATGATTTATTATCTGTAAATATGATTTTAGGTGATAATCTAAGATATAACTTAAACTATTTTGTAGATAATGGCTTTTATATAAGTTATGGTTTTAGGTCTAGATATGATCACTTTAGAAGCAATTCTAAATTTAATCAACCTAGTACATCAAGTGTAAGTAGAATTAATTTAAGTTACTCAGATTTTACAAATCAGGCTTTTTTTCAAACAACATTTAGTAGAAAATTTGCTCTAGGTTTAGGTTTAGAACATAAATGGGTAAAGGCATCTACAGAAACATTAGTTACACAAAACAACACAGAAACTATTATAGATAAAAGTAATTATTATAGCCTTTTTGGGTACTTAAAACTAGATACTTACGATCAAAAATATTTTGTTACAAAAGGTTTTTTTGCAGATTTAAACTTTAAATGGTATTTGGGATCATCAGATTTTAATAATAATTTTAAACAATTTTCTCAAACAAAAGGTACTATTGGTTTTGCCACCACTTTTTGGGACAAACTAACGTTTCAAAATACCAATGAAGCTGGTTTTACTTTTGGCAATCCCACTTCTAGTATTTTCGATTTTTACTTGGGTGGTTATAATCAAAATTATATCAACACATTTATATCTTTATATGGTTATGAATTTGCAGAACTATCAGACAATTCTTTTGTAAAAACACAATTCGATTTAAGATATAGAATGGCTGACAAACATTATGTAACTTTTATCGCAAATTACGCTAGGTTAGACAATAATGTTTTTAAGAATATAGATGTATTTAAAGATATAAAATCTGGTTACGCAATTGGCTATAGTTATAATTCTATAATTGGTCCAATAGAACTAAAATATAGTTGGACTCCAGATATAAAAGACGGTCGTTGGTTGTTTAATTTAGGTTTTTGGTTTTAACCAAAAAAACCATAAAACTTAATTTATGGTTTTTGCTTATAGAAAATAAAATGTTTTTTATTTTACATTTTTAGTACTTAAATGAAACTCTTCATACGTTTCTAATAAATTCATTAACGCTTTCATTAAATCTTTTGTTTCTAAAAGAACGCTAAAATATAGTGTTGTGTTTTTAGGACTGGTTTCATCTGTTCTAATTCTTGCAACTTGATTTTCAATTGATAAAGAAACATTCTTTAATAACTGATTTTTCTCAATTAAAAGACTATTAAGTGTATCTAACTCTCTGTTTTCAAAAATAAGTGCTTCTTTAGATAGCAAACTAGATAATTCTACATCTATCGTTTTTAAATCTTTTATTTGCCCTTTCTTTAAGTTCTTATGATTATTATTTACGTGTTTGTAACTTGCTCTAGAAATATAACTAATAGATTGCGCTACATCTTGTAAATACCCTAAAACTAGAATATAAAATCTACTTGCTTGTACAGAGGTTTCATCTAAAGATTTAATAAAATAGAATACACCATCTTTTAAACCATCGATTTCATCGTTTAATTTTGCAACGTGTTTATCAGTTTTACGTAATTTATTCAAATCGTGGTTTGCTAAATCATTTACAACATTGGTATATAATTTATTTACACGACTTATTACTTCAGAAATATGGTCTGCACTTTCTTCAATTACTCCGTTAATTGTTATAGACTCTGCTCTTTCTATATATACCTGTTTTTTAACTTCTTTAGATTTTCTTCTATGAATTAAGGTATTTCTTCCTATTAAAAACGCAACTAAAGCTAATAAAATAGGGATCATAACCATATCCCAACTAATTAAGTAGGCAACAATGGCTGCTGCTAAAAAGGCAGTAATTGCTGTTAAAAACCAACCACCAATTACATTAATTACACCAGCAACTCTATACACTGCACTTTCACGACCCCAAGCTCTATCTGCTAAAGAAGAACCCATAGCTACCATAAAAGTAACATAAGTTGTAGATAATGGTAATTTCATAGAAGTTGCAATAGATATTAAAATACCAGCTACAATTAAGTTTACAGAAGCTCTTACTAAATCGAAAGCAGGCAACTCATAAGTTTTGTCTTTTGGCAATTCTATAACAGGTTTTTGAAATTTAGAATCTACAAAGGCCAACATTTGTTTAGGAAAAATATAACTAATTCCTTTATTAAGGCCCATTGCAGCTCTTACAACTACTCTAGATAATGGGTTTGGTTTAAATTTCTCATGTCCTTCTCCTTGTCTAGATAAATCAATACCCGTTTTTATAACATTTTGTGCTTTACTAGAAGTCCATAAAGTAACTACCATAATTGCTCCTGCTATTAATAATAACCAAATATTTGATGGTACTTTTTTAGCTAAAACACCCATAGAAAAAGCATCAGCTCCAACACCAGAAATTTCCCAAGCTTGGTAAGAATTCCATGCTGCAATTGGTACACCAACAAAGTTTACCAAATCGTTTCCAGAGAAAGCCATTGCTAAAGAAAAGGTACCAATTCCTATAATTAGTTTTAATACATTTACTTTAAATGCTTTTATTAAAACTTGAGAAATAACAGACCAAACAACAAAACTTCCTGCTATAATTGCTATTGTATTCCCTTCAATTAAATGCTTTACATCTTTATAAAAAGGAGTTCCTTTCATCCCTTTTATAATGATAAAATACGTAATTGCTGTAATTGCAAAACCACCAAAAAGTGCATTAATGTAAGTAGCTCTTTTTTCAAAATTGAAAGAATAAATCAATCTAGAAGCAAACTGTACAATTGCTCCCACAGAAAAGGCGACAACTACAGATAGTAATATTCCAAAAATAATTTTGGTTGCTGTTTCATGGTTGATATATGTCCAAAGATCATTAAATGATTGTGCATCGTTTGCAGATATTTTTATCAAAGAAATACAAACTGCAGCTCCTAACAATTCAAAAACAATAGAAACTGTAGTTGATGTTGGCATTCCAAGAGAATTAAA
>JBGCFX010000198.1:0-3655 GCA_045110395.1 Polaribacter sp. | reverse complement strand
CTGGTATTTCGTAAACTCACATCCAGAAAACTTTTCCTTTCTGAGTAAAGAACATCATGTATTGATGATTGGTTCCAACAAATAAATGTTCTAAGAAGTCTTCATTTCTTGTAGTTGCTCCTTTTTGACCTCTTCCTCCTCTATTCTGAACCTTATATTCTTCTAGATTTGTACGTTTTAAATACCCTGCATTAGAAATAGTTACCACCACTTTTGTATCAGGAATCATATCTTCAATTCGCATATCTCCACCTGCATACTCTATGATAGATCTACGCTCATCCCCATATTTATCTTTGATATGTAATAACTCATCAGTAATAATTTTATAACGTCTTGGTTCGTTAGATAAAATATCTTTTAAATCTGTAATTGTCAACATAATTTCATCAAACTCAGCACGCAATTTATCTTGCTCTAAACCTGTTAATTGACGCAAACGCATTTCTACAATTGCTTTTGCTTGAATTTCTGTTAACTCAAAACGTGCAATTAAACTTTCTCTTGCTTCATCTGCATTAGAAGACGCTCTAATAATTTTTATTACTTCATCAATATTATCAGAAGCAATAATTAATCCCTCTAAAATATGTGCTCTTGCTTCTGCTTTCTTTAATAAATATTCTGTTCTACGAACAACAACTTCATGTCTGTGTTCAACAAAATAATGTATTAATTGCTTTAAATTTAATTGTTCTGGTCTACCTTTTACTAAAGCGATATTATTTACACTGAAAGAAGTTTGTAATTGAGTGTATTTGAATAATTTATTTAAAACGATATTTGGTATTGCATCACGTTTTAAAATATAAACGATACGCATTCCATTTCTATCAGATTCATCACGAATATTAGAAATACCTGCTATTTTTTTCTCGTTTACCAAGTCAGCAGTTTTCTTAATCATATCTGCTTTATTCACTTGGTAAGGGATTTCTGTAACAATAATACACTCACGCCCCTTAACCTCTTCAATAACTGCTTTAGCACGCATTACAATTCGTCCACGACCTGTATGAAAAGCATCTCTTACACCATCATAACCATAAATAATTCCTCCTGTTGGGAAATCTGGTGCAGTTACGTGTTGCATCAATTCATCAATCTCAATATCGTTATTTTCTATATATGCAATTGTACCATTAATCACTTCTGTTAAGTTATGAGGCGCCATATTTGTAGCCATACCTACTGCAATTCCAGAAGCTCCATTTACCAATAAATTAGGAATACGAGTTGGCAAAACTGTTGGTTCTTGCAAAGTATCATCAAAATTTAAACGATGATCTACTGTATCTTTTTCGATATCAGCTAACATATCTTCAGATATTTTTTGCATTCTTACTTCAGTATAACGCATTGCAGCTGGGCTATCTCCATCAACAGAACCAAAGTTTCCTTGGCCATCAACCATCATATAACGTACACTCCAATTTTGCGCCATTCTTACCATAGAATCGTACACAGAAGTATCTCCATGTGGGTGATACTTTCCTAAAACTTCTCCAACAATTCTTGCTGATTTTTTATAAGACCCAGTTGCTTTAATTCCTAATTCGTGCATCCCAAATAAAACCCTTCTATGAACTGGTTTTAAACCATCTCTTACATCTGGTAATGCTCTTGAAACAATCACTGACATAGAGTAATCTATGTATGCAGCTTTCATCTGCTCTTCAATATTAATCGGAATTAACTTTTCTCCGTCTATCATAAATATTTTTGATTAAAATTTAGTCATTTTTATAAAACAAGGCAAGATACTATTTCTACTTGTTTTCGCAAAGGTTTTAACGCTTCTAATTAAGATGAGTTATCAACATTTTTTGATACTTTTTAACACTATTTTATTTGTTTGATTTACAAGAGTTTTCTACCTTGGTATGCTGGTCAAACTGTCAGTTTTTTGGCATTGGCATCTTTTTTGTAATTATCTACAAAAAAAAGGACTAAATTTACAACACATCAATTATAGATAGAAAGAAATATGGACGATAATTTTTCACCAAAAGTTAGAGATGTAATTACCTTCAGTAAAGAAGAAGCTTTAAGATTAGGGCACGAATTTATTGGAACTGAGCATCTTTTATTAGGTTTGATAAGAAAAGGAGAAGGAAAAGCAATAGAGATATTAACAGCATTTGATGTTGATTTAGCTTTATTGCGTAAAAAATTAGAGCAGTTAAATCCTGCAAATCCTACTTTTACAGAAAGTACAGACAAGCCTAGTTTACGATTAACAAGACAAGCAGAAAAAGCTTTAAAAACAACTTTTTTAGAAGCAAAACTATATCAAAGTGAATCTATTGACACTGCACATTTGCTTTTGTGTGTCTTAAGAAATGAAAATGACCCAACTACAAAATTGATTCATAAATACCACGTTAATTATGATGAAGCTAAAGCACTTTACAAACAATTACACGTAGATGATACTGATGCTGATTTGCCTATAAACCCAATTGCAGAAACACCTTCTGATGATGAATTTGCATCAGAAAAATCGAATCCTTTTGAACAACCTCAAAAAGGAAAAACTGCAAAAAAGTCTAAAACACCAGTTTTAGATAATTTTGGTCGTGATTTAACAGATTTAGCAGAAAAAGGGAAATTAGACCCTGTTGTTGGTCGTCAAAAAGAAATTGAACGTGTTTCGCAAATTTTAAGTCGTAGAAAAAAGAATAACCCAATGTTAATTGGTGAACCAGGTGTTGGTAAATCTGCCATTGCAGAAGGTTTAGCTTTAAGAATTATTGAAAGAAAAGTATCAAGAATTTTATTCGATAAAAGAATCGTTTCTTTAGATTTAGCAAGTTTAGTTGCTGGCACAAAATATCGTGGTCAGTTTGAAGAACGTATGAAAGCCTTAATGAATGAGCTTGAAAAGAATGATGATATTATTCTTTTTATTGATGAAATTCATACCATAGTTGGTGCTGGTGGTGCAACTGGTTCTTTAGATGCTTCTAATATGTTAAAACCTGCTTTGGCAAGAGGAGAAATACAATGTATAGGTGCAACTACTTTAGATGAATTTAGAACAAACATCGAAAAAGATGGCGCTTTAGAACGTCGTTTTCAAAAGGTAATTGTAGACCCAACTTCTGTGGAAGAAACCATTCAGATTTTAAATAATATTAAGATTAAATACGAAGAACATCATAATGTAGATTATACTGATGATGCTATTGAAGCTTGTGTAAAATTAACCAATAGATATATGACTGACAGGTATCTGCCAGACAAAGCTATTGATGCTTTAGATGAAGCTGGTTCTCGAATTCATATTACAAATATTGTAGTTCCTAAACAGGTTTTAGAATTAGAAACGCAGTTAGAAATCATTAGAGATCGTAAAACAAAAGCAGTTAATGGGCAGAAATATGAGGAAGCTGCCAAATTACGTGATGACGAAAAAAATATGGAAGCTGCTTTAAATTCAGCTCAAAACCAATGGGAAGAAGATTCTAAGTTGAATAGAGAAATTGTAACTGAAGACAATGTTGCAGAAGTAGTTTCTATGATGACTGGGATTCCTGTAAACAGAGTTGCAGAAGCAGAAAGTCATCGTTTACACGAATTACCTGACTTAATTAAAGGAAAAGTAATTGGGCAAAATGAAGCTGTAACCAAAGTTGTAAAAGCGATTCAAAGA
>JBGCFX010000197.1:0-22683 GCA_045110395.1 Polaribacter sp. | reverse complement strand
TGAAATGCACTTTGTATAGAAAAATTACCTATACCTTCTATAGGTTGCCATTTTATGGCTGGTGCAATAGAAGTTAATCCATGTCTAGAATTTACATCATTTCCTAAATTAAAAACAGAAGTTGCACTTTTACCATTAATTACATTAGATCTATATTCTAATAATAAACCAATATTTAACCTATTATTATCAGAAATACCTGTGAAAATGTCTAAAGTAGATGTAAAAAAAGTTTCTCTAGGTTTTGTTCTTTTTTATCGATTTGCACCAAATAAATCTTCGGTTTCTGTATATAAGTTATTAAAAAACTTAATATCTAACTGTCCTTTATCTAACAACTTAGAAGGTGTATAAGTTTGTATGTTACTTTTAGAATTGTCCTTGTCTTCTGTATCTTCTTGTGCAAAAGATTGTAAACTTATTGCCAATAAAAATATAAAAGCGATTTTAGATAAATTGAATTTCATTTTGTGTGATTGTTTTAATTTGAATTACAACTTAAGTCTAAACAATTTAAAAGTACTTACAAATTTTTTTAAATTTTATTATTTAAAATGATTCTAAACTGTTATTTGTTTTTAAGTTCTTAACTTTAGCTGCGACATAATTCGCAACAATCAATCTAACTATGGAACATATTGTAATTATTGGTAATGGAATTTCTGGGGTTACAGCTGCTAGACATATCAGAAAAAATTCTGACAAAAGAATAACCATTATTTCTGCAGAAACTAAACACTTTTTTTCTAGAACAGCTTTAATGTATGTGTACATGGGCCATATGAAGTTTAAACATACACAACCTTATGAAGATTGGTTTTGGGAGAAAAATAACATCGACTTAAAAGAAGGTTTGGTTGGTAAAATAAATACTGATGATAAAATAGTGGAGTTTACAAACGGAGAAAATCTTTCTTACTCTAAATTAATTATTGCAACTGGTTCTAAACCTAATAAATTTGGTTGGCCAGGTCAAGATTTAGATGGTGTTATGGGAATGTATCATAAACAAGATTTAGAAAAATTAGAAAAATACGCACCCAATAAAGAAACTTGTAAAAGAGCTGTAATAGTTGGTGGTGGATTAATTGGAATTGAATTAGCAGAAATGCTAAGAAGTAGAGATATTCCTGTTACTTTTTTAGTTCGTGAATCTAGTTTTTGGAACGGAGTTTTACCAGCACAAGAATCTGCAATGATAAATGAACATATTAAAGATCATCATATAGATTTACGTTTAAGCACCAATTTAAAAGAGATTAAATCTGATGAATTAGGTAAAGTAAAATCGATTATAATAGAAGAAACTGGCGAAGAAATTTTGTGTGATGTTGTTGGCTTAACAGCAGGAGTTACCCCAAATATAGATTTTGTAAAAAATTCTAAAATAGAAACCAAAAGAGGCATTTTAGTCAATCATTTTTTAGAAACCAATATTAAAGACGTCTATGCAATAGGAGATTGTGCAGAACAACATGAAGCAATTGGCCAACGCAGAAATATAGAAGCAGTTTGGTATACAGGAAGAATGATGGGAGAAACGCTTGCGCAAACTATTTGTGGTAATAAAACCGAATATAAACCAGGACATTGGTTTAATTCTGCAAAGTTTTTAGATATCGAATACCAAACATATGGTTGGGTTTTTAGTGAAAGAGGTAAAAAAGAGAATGAAGAATATTTCCAATGGAGACACCCAAAAGATTATAAATGCATTACCATTTCTTTTGATAAAAATACACATCAATTTTTAGGAATAAATACGTTTGGAATTAGAATGCGTCACGAAATTTTTGATAAATGGCTATCAGAAAATCAATCTGTAGAATATGTGTTAGAGTATTTAGCAGACGCCAATTTTGACCCAGAATTCTATAAATTACACGAATCAGAAATTGTGGATAAATTCAACAAAGAAAATAACACAAATATTCAATTAAGAAAGAAAAGTTGGAAACGAATTTTCGCTAAATCATAATCTAAAATGAAAATAATAAAAAGCACAGGTTTAGTCATCTTTTTAATAGGATTAGCCATATTTACAGGAACTATTTTTACTGGTTCTTTTAGTTTAACACAAAACGAATTAGACACGTATCTTAAAGAAAAAGGATATAAAAGTGAAGTCATAAAAATGCAACTTCAACAAGCAGTTGTTACAGACCAATCTTTAAATATTTTTGAATTTTCAAGTCGTGTTAGAAAATCTTTTGAGAAGTCTAATAATTTTTATGACAACTTAATTACAAAATATGATGCAGAAAAAAATTGGGATAAAAAAGGAGAACAATATCAATATAAAATTTACGGAAAACCTCATACTTTAAGCTATGAGTTGGCTAAAAAAGCAGGTTCTGGATTTACAAAAGAGAACTCTGGGTTGGCTTGGTTTTTAACCTTTGGTTTAGGAATTATTGGTGCATTAATGTTCATTGTGCCAAATCTTATCTTATTAGGAAAACCAGGAATTAAAAATGACGGAATTTACTTAAATGCAGAAACCAATAGAGGCTGGATTGCTTGGTTGGTTTTAATTTACTTAGTGTCCTTTTATTTAGTACTCTATTTTATGCCAGATTATGTAGTAAACTGGACCTATATTTTAGACCCAATTAGTAACTTTTTAAATGGTGGAGATGCCAGTCAATGGTTTGTATACGGCTTTTTGTATTGTACAATTATGCTAACAATGGGTGTGAGAATGTTTATTAAATACAGACATAACAAATATCAAATTGTAAGAACAATATCAGTTTTATTTTTCCAAATTGTATTTGCATTTTTAATTCCAGAAATTATGACCAGCTTAAATATGCCTGGCTACGATTTTAAAAATGCGTTTCCTTTAGATTATGATTTTTTCTTTGAATGGAATTTAGATGCATTAAATGCAAGTGGTGGAATTGGAATCTTTATTTTAGTTTGGGGAATCGTTTTAACATTAATAATTGTACCAGTAATGGTTTATTTCTTCGGAAAAAGATGGTACTGTTCTTGGGTTTGTGGTTGTGGTGGTTTAGCAGAAACTTTGGGAGATCCTTACAGACAACATTCTAACAAAAGCTTAAACGCTTGGAAATTAGAAAGATGGTTAATTCATTCTGTTTTAGTGTTTTCTTTAGTGATGACTTTAGTAACTTTATATTGCTATTTTTCTGGTGCAGAATCATTTATTGGTATTAAATCTCAGTGGATAAAAGACACCTATAGTTTCTTAATTGGTGCTTGGTTTGCAGGTGTAATTGGTACAGGCTTCTACCCTATTTTCGGGAATAGAGTTTGGTGTAGATTTGGCTGTCCTTTAGCTGCTTATTTAGGCTTAGTTCAACGTTTTAAATCTAGATTTAGAATTACAACAAATGGTGGACAATGTATTTCTTGTGGAAATTGCTCTACCTATTGTGAACAAGGAATTGATGTAAGAGCTTACGCACAAAAAGGAGAAAATATTGTACGTTCTAGTTGTGTTGGTTGTGGTATTTGTTCTGCAGTTTGTCCTAGAGGAGTTTTAAAACTAGAAAATGGCCCAGAAGAAGGTAGAATTAATCCTACTGATGTTTTATTAGGGAATGATGTGAATTTAATGGAATTAGTAAACAAAAAATAAAAGCAGTTTTCAGTTTCAGTTTGCAGTTAACAAAATAAAAAGATGAATTTATCCAAGTCTTTAACAGCATAATCTAATATGAAAAAAATACTTACTTTTTCTTTATTTCTTTTTTCATTATTGATGTTTTCTCAAAAAAAATATCACAAAGAATATTATAAAAATGGACAAATAAAAGAAGAAGGCTGGCTTTTGGCTGATAAAAAAACAGACTATTGGAAGTTTTATTACGATAATGGGAATCTTAAAAAAGAAGGTCGCTTCAAAAACAGTTTAGAAACCAAATATTGGTACTTTTACAGCAAAAATACATCCAAAGAAAAAGAAGGACATTTTAAAAAAGGAAGTAAAAATAACTGGTGGTTATTTTATGACATTAAAGGGTTCATCAACCATAAGTGTCAGTTAAAAAACAATCAAAAAAACGGATATTGTTTAATTTATAGCCAAAATAAATTGATAAAAGCATCCAAATACAAAAAGGGTAAAAAAGTAAAAGAATGGACAGATTTTTCATCTTTTAAAGATGATAATAGTCTAAATGATTTAAGATAATGCAACCAATTATAAAAGTAATTATTCCTGCTTATAATGAGCAAGATTCTATAGCAAATGTCATAAATGATATTCCAAAAATTGTTAATGAAGTAATTGTTATTAGCAACAACTCTACAGACAATACAGAAATTAACGCAGAAAACGCAGGAGCAACTGTTTTAAAAGAACCCAAAAAAGGTTATGGGTATGCTTGTTTAAAAGGAATGGAATACATCAAATCATCAGCAATACTAGATCCTTATCATATTCCAGATATTATTGTTTTTTTAGATGGCGATTATTCTGATTATCCAGAGCAACTTACAGAAATTATACACCCAATTATAAATGATAATGTAGATTTTGTAATTGGTTCACGAGTAAAAAGATTACGAGAAAATGGATCAATGACACCTCAACAAGTTTTTGGCAATTGGTTAGCAACTTTTTTAATGAAATTATTTTTTGGGGCAAAATTTACAGATTTAGGGCCATTTAGGGCGATAAAATATGATAAATTATTAGCTTTAAAAATGGAAGACAAAACCTATGGTTGGACAGTAGAAATGCAATTGAAAGCCTTAAAACAAAAATTAACCTATGTAGAAATTCCTATGAAATATAGAAATAGAATTGGTGTTTCTAAAGTTTCTGGTACTGTAAAAGGAACTATATTTGCAGGCGTAAAAATATTAGGTTGGATTTTTAAATACAGTTTTAAATAATGATTATTACATCTTACATCATCATTGTTATTTACTCAATTTCGTTATTGCTTATTTTTATGTACGCTCTAGCGCAATTAAACTTGCTTTTTAACTATATAAAAGCAAAAAAGAAAGTAGACGATTCTGTAAAATTCGATTTTTCTAAACCAGAGGAAATTCCTTTTGTAACCATACAATTACCTGTTTATAATGAGTTGTATGTAATGAAACGTCTGTTAAAGAATATCGCAAAAATAGAATACCCTAGAGAAAAATTAGAAATTCAGGTTTTAGATGATTCTACTGATGAATCTGTAGAAATCACTGCAGAATACATCAAAAAATTACAAGATAAAGGAATAGACATTCAGCATATTAGAAGAACAAACAGACAAGGTTTTAAAGCTGGTGCTTTAAAAGAAGGTTTAGAGATTGCAAAAGGAGAATTTATTGCCATTTTTGATGCCGATTTTTTACCACAAAAAGAATGGTTATTAGTAACAGTTCCTTATTTTAAAAACTCAGAAATTGGAGTTGTACAAACAAGATGGGGTCATATCAACAGAAATTATTCTACACTTACTAAAATTCAGGCTTTTGCTTTAGACGCACATTTTACCTTAGAACAAGTTGGTAGAAATAGCAAAGGACATTTTATCAACTTTAATGGTACAGCAGGGGTTTGGCGTAAAGAATGTATTTACGATGCTGGTAATTGGGAAGGAGATACACTTACAGAAGATTTAGATTTAAGTTACAGAGCACAATTAAAAAACTGGAAATTTAAGTATTTGGTAGATGTAGAAACTCCTGCAGAATTACCTGTGGTAATTAGTGCAGCAAGATCTCAACAATTTAGATGGAATAAAGGTGGTGCAGAGAATTTCCAGAAAATGATGAAACGTGTTTTAACAAGTAAAAACATTTCTTACAAAACAAAAATTCATAGTTTATTACATTTACTAAACAGTTCTATGTTTACGTGTATTTTTTTGGTTGCAGTTTTAAGTATACCAATGTTGTATATTAAAAATGAATATGCACACCTTAAAATGTACTTTTATGTGATGAGCTTTTTTGTAATTAGTTCTCTTATATTTTTTATCTGTTATTGGCATATGTTTAAAAACATTTATGGTGGTGGCTTTATACAGTTTATCAGATATATTGGTTCATTTTTTACATTTTTTTCTATTGCAATGGGTTTTTCTTTACACAATACAATTGCAGTTTTAGAAGGGCATTTTGGTAAAAAAAGTGAATTTGTAAGAACTCCTAAGTTTAATATTACCAAATTAAAAGATGGTTGGAAAAACAATAAATACATTAAGAAAAAACCATCAGTTCACGTTGTTCTAGAAGGTTTACTCGCTATTTATTTTGTTTTTGGGATGTACAGTGCTTTTATTGTTGGAAACCAAGGAGGAGATTTCGGATTATTTCCATTTCATTTTATGCTTTTTGTAGGTTTTAGTTATGTGTTTTTTAAATCTATTTTCTCAAAAGCTTAATGTCTTTTCTATCAAAATATAAAGACTTTTTTCTAATTATAAGTAGCATTTTCCTCTACTTTATTTTTGCTTATTTTTTAGAACGAACCGAATTTATAAAACTACTTTTTTTATGGTTTGCACTTTTTGGTTGTTTTTACTTTTTGATAAAAAACAAAACCATAAACAACGCAACTTTAATTGGTTTAGTTGTACTTTTTAGGTTGATTTTTCTATTTGCAACCCCAAACTTATCACAAGATTTTTACAGATTTATTTGGGATGGACGAATGATTTTTGAAGGATTAAACCCTTATTTATCCTTACCAGAAACTTTTATTCAACAAAGACTAACACCAATTGCAGATGCTTCTCTTTTGTATGAAGGAATGGGTGAAATGAATGGAAGTCATTACACAAATTATCCACCTATAAATCAACTTTGTTTTTTAATTGCAGCTTTCTTTGCCAGTAAAAGTATTTTTGGTTCTGTAATTGTTTTAAGGTTGATAATTATCCTTGCAGATATTGGTGTTTTATATTTTGGGAAAAAATTATTAGAGCGATTAAATTTACCAGTAAAAAACATTTTTTGGTACGCTTTAAATCCTTTTATCATTATAGAAATGACAGGGAATTTGCATTTTGAACCTGTAATGCTATTTTTCTTAGTTTTTAGTTTGTACAAATTGCATCAACAAAAATGGATTTTTGCAGCAATTCTTTTAGCCTGTTCTGTTTCTGTTAAATTAATTCCGTTGTTATTTTTACCATTATTTTTTCAATTTTTCACTAAAAATAAATCAACAAAAAAGTGGATTCCTACTTTGTCAGAAATCACAAAATTAATCGCTTTTTACATACTTACTTTAGGCACAACAATCCTTTTATTTCTTCCTTTTTATTCATCAGAATTAATTGCTAATTATTCTAATTCAGTGGGTTTATGGTTCAGAAATTTTGAATTCAATGCCAGTTTTTATTATATTTTTAGAGAAATTGGCTACGCTTTTAGAGGTTGGAATGAAATAGCTATTATTGGAAAAATCACACCAATCATCACCATACTTTTTCTGCTTTTTATTACTTTCTTTAGAAAAAACAAATCGCTAATTCAGTTGATTACTGCAATGTTATTTGGCTTATGTTTTTACTATTTTACAGCAACAACTGTGCATCCTTGGTATTTAGCAACACCATTAATTTTATCTGTTTTTACCAAATATAAATTCCCAATAATTTGGTCTATTGTTATCATTTTCAGCTATCAAGCTTATACAAACCAGCCTTGGCAAGAAAACTTATGGTTTGTAGCCTCAGAATATATAATACTTTATGGATTTCTATTTTACGAACTTAGGAAAAATACGAATATTATCAAATCGTAAAATATTTAATTCTAGACTTTGTTTCATAAGAATTTTGTATTTTAGAGGTTAATTTTGTTGAATTATTTATGAAAAGACTTACCATAAAAGATATTGCTAAAGAATTTAGTGTCTCTATTTCTACAGTATCTAAAGCACTGAATGACAGCTATGAAATTAGTGTAAGTACTAAAGAAAAAATTCAAAAATATGCAAAAGAAAAAAACTACAAACCAAATTTTAATGCATTAAGTTTAAAAAATAGGCAAACAAAAACAATAGGAATTATCATTCCTAATATGTTAAACTACTTTTTTGCTCAAGTTTTTAATGGTATAGAAAAAGTTGCCAATGAAAGAGGTTATAAAATTATTTCTTGTATTTCTAACGAATCTTATAGCAAAGAAGTAGAAACTATAGAAATGCTTTCTAATGGAAGTATAGATGGTTTTATCTTGTCTATGGCAGAAGAAACTATAGAGAATAATGATACCAAACATTTTCAAGAAGTATTAGATAATGGCACCCCAATTGTTATGTTTGACAGAGTTGCAGACAATTTGAATTGCGATAAAGTAGTTACAGATAATTTTGATAGTGCTAGAAGTACTGTTGGGCATTTGGTAAAATTAGGGCATAAAAACATAGCTTTTGTTTCTTCTATGGGTAATTTAGAAATTGGTAGAAGAAGGCAATTAGGCTATTTAAAAGGGTTAGAAGATCATCAAATTAAAGTAGAGAAAAATTTAATTATTAATATTGATGATAATTACAAAAACTACGAAAAAATCTTAAAACCTATTCTTAAAAATAACAAAGTAGATAGTGTAATTGCAACAGATGAATCTTGTGCAATTGCAGCTATGAAAGTTGCCAAAAAGCAAGGTCATAAAATACCAGAAAAATTTTCTGTTATTTCTTTTTCTAACGGAATTTTAGCTAGACACTCTAGCCCTAAAATGACTTGTGTAAGCCAACATGGAGAAAAAATGGGAGCAACTGCAGCCAAAATGCTTATAGACAGATTAGAAGACAAATCTGATATTAAGAAAAAACCGGAAACTATTGTTGTAAAGACAGATTTGGTCGAAAGAAACTCAACCAAAAAAATCTTATAAACTCCTAATTTTATAAGCTATGAATCTATCTAAAGTAAAATTAGTAGTTTCTGATATGGATGGAACTTTACTAAATTCTAAAGGAGAAGTTAGTGATTTATTTTTCAAATTGTTTCATCAACTAAAAAAGGAAAACATTCATTTTTGTGCTGCAAGTGGTAGACAATACAATAGTATTGTTTCTAAATTAGATGCGATAAAAGATGCTATTTTTGTGATTGCAGAAAATGGAGGAATTGCTAAAAAAGGTGATGAAGTTCTATTGTCTAACTTTTTAAAACCAGAAAAAGTACTCAGTTTAATTCCTATTTTAAGAAAAATTGATGGTGCAAATATGGTTTTATGTTGTGATGATTTTGCTTTTATAGAAAGTAAAGATGAACGTTTCATCAATCTATTTCAAGAATATTATCACAGTTTTCAACAAGTAGATAATTTGATGGAAATTGCAAAAACGACTCCAGTTTTTAAAATTGCTGTGTATCATTTTAATTCTTCAGAAGAATTTATTTATCCTGTTGTAAAACATTTGAATGATAAAATTCTACTAAAAATATCAGGTAAAAATTGGTTAGATATTTCTGATGAAAAAGCCAATAAAGGTAATGCTTTAAGAGTTGTTCAAAAAAAATTAAATATTACCAAAGCAGAAACAATGGTTTTTGGCGATTACCATAATGATATAGAAATGATGCAAGAAGCAGACTTTTCTTTTGCGATGCAAAATGCACATAAAGACATTAAAGAACTTGCAAATTTTTCTACTGAGAGTAATGATAATTTTGGTGTTGAACGTGTTTTAGAAAAGTTGATTTTATCTGATTAGTTTTTTAAAGAGATATTTTACACACAGTTTGTCATCCTGAAAGGATCTCACACAAAATTTAAAGCAGAATGTGAGATTTCTACGAAATGACAAACTGGATGGATTACTCTTTTTGTAAAAAATTACGCAAACAAACTCCACACAGTTTGTCATCCAGAAAGGATTTTACGCAAAATTTAAAGCAGAATGTGAGATTTCTACGAAATGACAAACTGGATGAAAAACAGACTAATCATCAAAAGAAACTGTACTTTGTCTTTCTCTATTTACGTGTAATTTAGTGACATCTGGTCTAGAATAGTGACCAACACAATCAAAATTTTGTCTTTCCTCTAAAACACGATTAAAATCTAAGGTTTCTATAATTAAACCCTCTTTATGTAAAACAGGTTCTATAATCCATTCTCCATCAGGACCTGCAATACAAGAACCACCATTTGCTAAAATTTCTGGAGATTTCTCTAAAATCTTATCTAAATGAGGAGTTTCTTTAGGAAAATCTGATTTTGCCATTAAACTCGAAACAGAAATAACAAAAGAGCGAGATTCTCTTGCAATAAAACGTGTAATATCTTTGGTGTTATAATCTGATCCTGGCCAAACAGCAATATGTAAATTTTCTCCTAAACCATACAAAGCAGTTCTTGGTAAAGGCATCCAATTTTCCCAACAATTTAAACCACCAACTGTAAACTCTTTAAGTGGATGCACTTGCAAACCATTTCCATCTCCTGGAGCCCAAGTTAAACGTTCGTCAAAAGTAGGTTGTAGTTTTCTATGTACAGATTTTATTTCTCCTTCTTGGTTTATATACACCAAAGAAGCGTAAATACTATGTCCTCCTCTATTTTGAGCACGTTCCATAATTCCTAAATAAATAGCAATTTTGTGTTCTTTTGCCAATTTACAAACAGAATCTAATTCGCCTTTTTCTATAGTAATCGAATTACGAACATAATGTGCATGCACTTCTTTCTGAGTTGTAGAATTCCATTCTGCACCATTTGTTAAGGCAATCCAAAAAGGATAACCAGGTAATAAAGCTTCACCAAAAACAATGAGTTCGCAATTTTCTTTTGCTGCATCTACAATTGATTTCTCAATTTTTTCAATGGTTTCTTCTTTATTTAACCAAACTGGAGAAATTTGTGCTAATGCTACTTTTAGGATGTTATTTTTCATTTAATTGAAATTCTTTTATAAATTCATCTTCTACTTTTCTATTACCAAACCAATTAAAAGATATTATATGTCCAAAAGAGTCAACCGTCGATGAATTAATTAAAACATTACTTTTTGAAAAAATAAATACATATTTCTTCCCCAATGAAATCCAGAAAACTTATCATGAACATTCACTTTTATATAATTTTTATTCTCCATTAAAATTTTCCAATTTTTACGTTTGATATAATTTTTAACATCGTGAATATTATTATGCTTAGATTTTATTTTAATAATTTTTAAGTTTTTATTATTTTTAAATGAATATAAAATAGCAGAGGTGAAAATTAATCCCAAAAACAAAACACTAAAGGCGAAAAGTAAATTATTACTTCCATATAAACCAATAAAATTTATTATTGAATAAAACAAAAGACATGAAACTATGAATAATTTTCCTAGTAAAGAACTGACTTTATCAAATAAGTCCTCACAAAAAACTAATTTATTTTTTTCTATCGATTTCTCAAGATTTATTGACTTCATTCTAAATATTTAAATTAAAATAGAAACAACCAAACCCTCATTAGCTCTTACATTGAAAACAGTTTCATCTTCAAAAATTAAATATTGGCCTTTTATACCCACTAATTTACCAGTAAA
The DNA here is from genome assembly GCA_045110395.1 of Polaribacter sp. Lineage (GTDB taxonomy): Bacteria > Bacteroidota > Bacteroidia > Flavobacteriales > Flavobacteriaceae > Polaribacter. Next base: position 11,204 of record JBGCFX010000197.1, on the reverse strand, counting down.
ATTTGGTGTTTTTATCAAATTTAAACTCTTTGGTTTTTCAGGATATTTTTTTACAGGAAAATTCAAATTCGTTTCTGAATTACTTTCAATAAAATAGGCTTTGGCTTCTTCAGGAATGTATGGTTTCAACTTGTCTCTCCATTCTACTAAATTTGCGTCTTCTCCCGAAATTTCGGGATCGTTCTTCAACATTTTACGCCAATTCGTTTTGTCTGCAACATGTTCTTTTAAAGCAACTTCTGTAATTCCTGCTAAATATCTATTAGGTGCTTCTACAATTTCTATGGCTTCATGCGCACCTTGATCTATCCATCTTGTTGGTACTTGTTGTTTTCTGGTAACTCCAACTTTTACATTGCTAGAATTTGCCAAATACACAATATGTGGTTTTAATTGCACAGATTTTTCATAGGCTAAATCTCTATCTTCTATATCTAAATGTGCTTTGCTTAATTCTGGTCTCATAATCCAATCTCCAGCATTTGGGGCATCAAAAAAACATGATTTACAAAAACCTTGTCTGTAAATTTGTTTGTTTAAATGACAGCTTAAACATTCATATTTTACAAAAGAAATCGTCATTTCTTTATTTAACAACTGATTCATATTGATAAAATCAGTCTCCATATCTAAATAATACTGAATTTCATCTGCATTTTCTGTCATCATTTTTTTTAAAACTCCTTGATAAATCATATAAAATTTCACTATTTTTAAAATTCGGTTTAAATACCAAAAATCGAACTAAACAAACTTACGAATTTTCTATGGCGTTTCAGATTATCAATTCTATAATTTCTTGGTTTTTAAAGAAGCGTAAACATCAAATGGAATTGTTTATAAAATACCCTGAAGATGTTCAGGACGAATTGCTCATCAAACTTTTAAATACAGCAAAAAACACTGAATTTGGGAAAGAAAATGAGTTTTCATCCATTAAAAATTATAAAGAATTTACAGAAAAAGTGCCCATTCAGAAATACGAAACTTTCGAGCCTTTAATTGAAAGGTGTAGAAAAGGAGAGCAAAATTTATTCTGGCCAACACACATTAAATGGTTTGCAAAATCTAGTGGAACTACCAATGCAAAAAGCAAATTTATTCCTGTTTCTGATGAAGCTTTAGAATATTGCCACATGAAAGCTGGTAAAGATATGTTGTGCTTGTACATTAACAACAACCCTAAAACACAACTTTTTACAGGAAAAGGTTTGCGTTTAGGAGGCAGCTCTGAAGTGTATAAAGACAATGAATCTTACTTTGGAGATTTATCTGCAATAATTACAGAAAATTTACCTTTTTGGGCAGATTTCAGCTCTGCACCAAGTCAAGAAGTGGCTTTAATGAGTGAATGGGAAACCAAAATGGAAGCCATTATTGATGAAACTATTGAAGAAGACATTACAAGTTTGGTGGGTGTACCAAGTTGGATGTTGGTCTTACTAAATCGTGTTTTAGAAAAAACTGGCAAGGATAATATTTTAGAAGTTTGGCCAAATTTAGAAGTCTATTTTCATGGAGGCGTTAATTTTAATCCTTATAGAGAGCAATATAAAAAATTGATTCCGAAAGCAGACTTTCAATATTATGAAACCTATAATGCTTCTGAAGGCTTTTTTGCGATTCAAGATAAAAATGGATCTAAAGAATTGTTGTTGATGTTAGATTATGGGATTTTCTATGAATTTATACCAATGTCTAATTATGCTGGAGAAAACTCTGAAACCATTGCTATTACCGATGTTAAAAAAGGAATTGATTATGCCTTAATTATTACTACAAATGGTGGTTTATGGCGTTATTTAATTGGTGATACAATCAGATTTACATCTTTAGAACCTTACAGAATTATGATTACTGGCAGAACCAAACATTATATAAATGTTTTTGGTGAAGAGCTAAATATAGAAAATGTAGAGGATGCTTTAAATTTGACTTGTAAAAAAACAAAATCAATTATAAAAGAATATACTGTTGCACCTATTTTTATGGATGGAAAGAAAAAAGGTGGTCATGAATGGATTATTGAGTTTGAAAACGAACCTGAAAGTTTGCCTTATTTCACAGAGATTTTAGACAATGCTTTAAAATCTATCAACTCAGATTATGAAGCAAAACGTTATAAAAATATGACACTAATGCTACCTAAAATTCATACAGCAAAAGAGGGTTTATTTTATGGTTGGTTAAAGAAAAAAGGAAAACTTGGTGGACAACATAAAATACCAAGATTGTCTAACAAAAGAGATTTTGTTGAGGAATTATTAACTTTATAAAACGCTTTAAAAAGTAGTTTTATAAAAAACCTTATTTTTAAAGCGTTTTGTATTACAAATACTACTTCACATTCAATCTTTTAATATCTAAATACCCTAAAATTGCTGTTACTACAAAGCATAAAACACTATAAACAGTTATAGTAGAAATACCAAAAGTTAACGGCATTTTATTTACTAATGAAATAGACAATACATTATAAGAATAAGGAAAATAAATAGATTCTGGTGCTTGAGAAGCAATTAAACCGATAATAACTAAAATCATACCTACTGCAAGTGGAACTATAAAGTTTTTAAATCTAAAACTTAACCAAAATTGGATTCCTACAATCCCTAAAGAGGCTACAAAAGAAGAAATCAACATTTTTATATATTTAAAATGTTCTGGTTGAAAATCTAAGAATCCAAAATCTGAATGAATGATTCCTAATAAAGTGCCAAAAAATAAAATAGCAATGTAAAAATAAATGTAAGTTAAAATAATAGTTATAATTACAATGGATAATTTACCAAAAAAGACGCTCCATTTAGGTATTGGCAATGCAAAAAGATGTTTTATTCCTAATGCTTTGTGTTCTATTTGAATAATTAAACTCGTAATTAAGACAATAAAAATGGGCACAAAAAAAGGGATAGAATTTTTAATCTGATTTACCATAAACTTATCCCAAGGACTTATGCCTTCTGCAGGGATTAAATCTTTATGTTTTACTAAATAAACGATAAAAAATAATACAGGTATTAACAACCCACTAATAATTGTGAGCCAAAAAGCAAAAGTTCTTTTTAGTTTTATCGTTTCATTTTTTATGTTTGAAAAATAATATGTAAGTGCTGTCATGTTGTTTAGTTTTCGGTTAATGATAAGAATAATTCTTCTAAATTATTTTTGATAGAAACTTGATATACTGCTATATCTTTTACTCTTAAAGCATCAATAATAGTTGTAATTTCTTGTTTATCATCTACTTCTATCTGAATAAAATCTTTTGTTAAAGAACTATTTTCTTTATTTAAACTTTCTAAAACAGTCATAGCATCAATAAATTTATCAACCTCTATATCTATCGTTAATTTTTTTCCTTTAGATTCTTTTAAAGCTTTTACAGTATCTTGATATAGCATTTTCCCATCTCTAATAATACCAACATGAGTACAAGTTTTTTCTATTTCGCTTAATAAATGGCTAGAAATAAAAACGGTAGTTCCGAATTTTTCATTCAGTTCTTTTATCAAAGTTCTCATTTCTATAATTCCTTTGGGATCTAATCCGTTTGTGGGTTCATCTAAAATGATTAATTCTGGATTGCTTAATAAAGAAATTGCCAATCCCAAACGTTGTTTCATTCCTAAAGAATACGCTTTTACTTTTTTCTTTTTTGCGTGTGTTAGTTTTACAATTTCTAAAACTTCATCTATTCTTTCTGATGGAATATTATTACGATAATTAGCAGAAATCCTTAAATTATCGATGGCATTTAAATGCTCATACAATGATGGGTTTTCTATTAAAGCACCAACCTTACCTAAACTTTTTAGACGTGTTTTGGCATCAAAATTATTACCAAACAAGGCTACTTTGCCAGATTGTTTTTTTAATAATCCTAAAATTAAACGAATAGTGGTACTTTTTCCAGAACCATTAGGTCCTAAAAAGCCATAAATGCTTCCTTTGGGCACTTTAAGCTCTAAACCTTCAATATCTTTTCTTGTCTTGGTATAAGAAAAATTGAGGTTTTCTGTTTTTACAATAAATTGATTCATAATTTGGTTTTACTAGTTTACTTATCTTGTAAACGAACCAAATAGAAAATTGTAACGAGATTGGATTATATTTTACGTTCTACAACGTAATTTATCATAGTGTGTAAAGAATTTTTATATTCAGATTCTGGGAAGTTTTCTAAAATGGCTAATGCTTTATTTTTATAACCATTCATTTTGGTGGTTGTGTACTCTATTCCTCCATTTTCTTTGACAAAATTGATAACTTCTTTGACTCTTTTCTTGTCTTTATTGTGTTTTTTGATGGAATTAATTAACCAAGCTTTATCTTTCTTAGAACAGGTATTTAAAGTGTGAATTAAAGGCAAAGTCATTTTTTGTTCTTTGATATCTATACCTGTAGGTTTTCCTATTTTTTCTTCAGAATAATCGAATAAATCATCTTTAATTTGAAAAGCAACACCTATGTATTCTCCAAATTTTCTCATTTGCTGAATACAATCTTGATTTGCACCCACAGATGCAGCACCAATTCCACAACATGCTGCAATTAAAGTAGCTGTTTTTTTACGGACAATATCAAAATAAACAGCTTCTGTTATATCTAATTTTCTTGCTTTTTCTATTTGTAACAATTCGCCTTCGCTCATTTCACGAACAGCGATTGAAATGAGTTTCAGCAAATCAAAATCTTCATTATCTATAGAAAGTAGCAATCCTTTTGATAAAAGAAAATCGCCAACAAGAACTGCAATTTTATTTTTCCAAAGTGCATTAACAGAGAAAAAACCTCTACGTCTATTAGAATCATCTACAACATCATCATGAACTAAAGTTGCTGTATGAATTAGTTCTACCACAGATGCTCCTCTGTAAGTTCTTTCATCAAAACCACCATTAGAAACCATTTTTGCTACTAAAAAAACAAACATTGGTCGCATTTGTTTTCCTTTTCTACGAATAATATAGTACGTAATCCTGTTTAGTAATGGTACTTTAGAGAGCATAGATTCCTTAAACTTTTCTTCGAAAAGCTCTATTTCTTTTAAAATAGGAAGTTTAATTTGCTCTACTAAATTCATTTAAAATTTACTTTTTTTCTTTTTCCTTAATTGTTTTGGCGTTTTTTTCTTGAAGATGTTTTTTACTCTATTACTCAATAAATTGTAGTACAACAATCCTATTCTGTGATAAATTTTACTAAATTGAAAATTAAATAAAGAAGCAATTACAATATCTATGTCTGTAATTTTATGATAAGCTCTCATTCTGTCTTCAATTTGTGTATCTGTATATTTTGTATATACTCTTCTTGCTGCAAGCTCACACAATTGCCAACTTAACAAATTTTTAGAACGCCATCTTTTTCTATAATTTTCAAATTGTTCTTTACCTGTTTTTAAATATTTATCTACATATTCCGCAGCCAAGTCTGCACTTTGCATTGCATATCTAATTCCCTCTCCTCCAAGAGGGTTTACAGTAGAAATGGCATCACCAATGGCTACAATTTTATTTTTATAAAACGTATCATTAATATTAGTGCTATATCTTAAAGTTCCTCCATGTACATCAATTAATTCGTAATCTTCTTTATTTAGTTTTAAGTATTCTTCAATAACCTTTTCAGTTATTTCTTTCATACTTCTAATTTCTTTGGTTTCTTCGTGAATGTACAATTTTCCTGAACCTACTTTCAGAACGTTTTCTTCCATTGCAAAAATCCAAGAATATCCATTTTGTGCCCATTTATGTCCTAAAAAGAAAAATAAAGTGTCTTTATAAACATCATATACTTCTTTTTTTACTTTTATTAAGTATTCGATTCCTGTAGCTACAACTAATTCTGGCTCGTCTTTTCTATCATCATACATTACTTTTCTTAAAGGTCCTGTAGCATCGATAACCAATTTAGATTTAAAAATGATATTTTCTTTTGTAGTAATATCTTGAAAATGGGTAATTACATCATTTCCTTCATATTCTTTTTTGATGTATTTGTGACCCATTAAAATATCTGCGCCATTTTTTTGAGAATCGTCAGCCAAAAATTGACGAAGTCTTCCAAAATCTAAAACAACACCTTTATTTTCTCCACCTTTCCAAGTATATAATTCTTGGGTACATTGTATACCAAGATTCTCCCAATAGGAACCTACAACAGATTCTGGCAAATCAAATTCTGTCATTGGTGTTAAAGTCATACCAGCACTCGAAAAATTGTTTTCTTCAAAACTTTTAAATTTTTCTACCAATAAAACTTTATGTCCTTTTTTTGATAAATTTCTAGCACATTGTCCACCTGCAGGACCTCCACCAATTACAATAACATCGTATTCTTTACTCATTTTTTTAACTTTTATTTGCTAATTGCCCACAAGCAGCATCTATATCTTTACCTCTACTTCTTCTAACATTTACTGTAATGTCGTGCATTTCTAAATTAGAAATGTAGTTATTAATAGCAGAATTACTTGCTTGTTGAAACTGCCCATCATCAATTGGGTTATATTCTATTAAATTTACTTTACAAGGCACATATTTACAAAATTCTACTAAGGCTTTTATGTCTTCTTTTCTGTCATTTATGCCTTCCCAAACAACATATTCATAGGTAATTGCTCTGTTTGTTTTTTCGTACCAATATTCTAAAGATTCTTTTAAATCTTTTAGCGGAAAATTAGTATTGAAAGGCATTATAGATGTTCTAACTTCATCTATTGCAGAATGTAGAGAAACTGCTAAATTGAATTTCACCTCTTCATCTGCCATCATTTTTATCATTTTTGGCACACCAGAAGTAGAAACTGTTATTCTTTTTGATGACATTCCTAAACCTTCTGGAGATGTAATCATTTCTATAGATTTTAGTACATTCTTGTAGTTCATAAGAGGTTCACCCATTCCCATAAAAACAATATTTGTCAATTTTTTGTTGTGATAGAGTCTACTTTGTTTATCTATTACTACAACTTGATCGTAAATCTCATCTGGGTTTAGATTACGCATTCTTTTTAAACGAGCTGTTGCACAAAACTTACAATCTAAACTACAACCTACTTGACTAGAAACACAGGCTGTTGTTCTTTTTTCTGTAGGAATTAAAACAGACTCAACCACCAAACCATCGTGTAATTTTATTCCGTTTTTTATAGTACCATCTTTACTTTTTTGCATAGAATCTACTTTGATATGATTGATCACAAAGTTTTCTTCTAACATTTCTCTGGTTTCTTTAGAAATGTTGGTCATTTCTTCAAAATTGTGCAAAGATTTGCTCCAAAGCCATTCATAAACTTGATTTCCACGAAATGCTTTATCGCCATTTTCTACAAAAAATGTTCTTAATTGTTCTTTAGATAAAGCTCGGATGTCTTTCTTTTTAATCAAGTTTTTATTTTTTAAAAAAATTGAATTGCAAAAATACACATATAATTTGAAGTTACTCCTATTGTTAGCAAGTAGGTTGCGTTAGTGATTGAAATAGCATCCTTTTTTTGAGGTACGAAAAAAAAGATATAATTGAAAGCACGACCTTTTTAGGAAACGCCCAAACAAAAAAACTGATACTTAAATGAGTATCAGTTTTTGAATATTGAACTTTAAATTCTAAATTTTGAATTCTTTATATAATTAACATTGCATCTCCGTAAGTAGAGAATCTGTATTTTTCTTTAATTGCTTCTTTGTAAGCTTCCATTAAGAAATCATAACCTGCAAATGCTGCAGCTTGCATCATTAAAGTAGATTTTGGTTCATGGAAATTTGTAATCATAGCGTTTGCAATACTAAATTCGAAAGGAGGAAAAATAAATTTATTAGTCCAACCTGTATATGCATTTAATTGCTGATTAGAAGAAACTGAAGACTCTACAGTTCTCATAACAGTAGTACCAACAGCGCAAATTCTTCTTTTTTCTTTCTTAGCTGCATTAATTTTATTTGCAGAGTTTTCTGAGATTATAATTTGCTCAGAATCCATTTTGTGTTTCGACAAATCCTCTACTTCTACAGGACTAAAAGTACCTAAACCAATATGCAAAGTCATTTCTGCAAAATCGACACCTTTAATTTCTAAACGTTTTAAAAGATGTTTAGAAAAATGTAAACCTGCAGATGGTGCTGCAACAGCTCCTTCATTTTTTGCGTAAATTGTTTGGTAACGTTCTTCATCTAGAGCTTCTACTTCTCTGTTAATAGCCTTAGGCAAAGGTGTTTGACCTAACTCTAATAATTTAGCTCTAAACTCTTCATAACTTCCATCAAATAAAAAACGTAAAGTTCTTCCTCTAGAAGTGGTATTGTCTATTACTTCTGCTACAAGACTATCATCTTCACCAAAAAATAATTTGTTCCCAATTCTAATTTTTCTTGCAGGATCTACTAAAACATCCCACAATCTATTTTCTGCGTTTAATTCTCTCAATAAAAAAACTTCGATTCTAGCGCCTGTTTTTTCTTTATTACCAAACATTCTTGCAGGAAAAACTTTGGTATTATTTAACATCATTACATCACCCTCATCAAAGTAATTGATAACGTCTTTAAATAATTTATGTTCTATGGTTTGTTTTTCTCTATCTAAAACCATTAAACGAGATTCATCTCTGTGTTCTGCAGGATAAATTGCTAATAATTCTTCTGGTAACTCGTATTCAAAATTTGATAATTTCATAAAGTAACTTCGCTTTTAAAAGCGGCAAATATACGATATGAGAATAGGCGTTGTCAAGTGTTTCCCTATTTATCTTTAAAGATTGGTAATTTTAATACCTATTTGCTGCATATCTTCCCAAAATTTTTGATAAGATTTTGTTACTACTTCTGCATTTAATATTTTTATTGGCGCTTTTAAAGCCAAAGGCGCAAAAGCCATAGCCATTCTATGGTCATTATACGTTTTTATAGCTATATTTTTATTAATTTCTGTTGATTTTTCTAAATGTAAACTTTCTTCAGTTACAGAAATTTCTGCTCCTAATTTAGTTAACTCATCTTCTAAAGCTACTAACCTATCAGTTTCTTTTATTTTTAAAGTGTGTAAACCTGTTAAATCACAAGCTATACTTTCAGAAAAACAAGTTACAGCAATAGTTTGTGCGATATCTGGTGCATTTTTTAAATTAATTTCTAAAGTTTCTTTTTTAGAACTTCTTTCTTTTTTTAAGGTGATAAAATTATCATCAAAAGTGGTTTCTACTCCAAAATGCTGGTAGATTTCAGCCAAACAAGAATCGCCTTGTAAGCTTTCTTTTTTATAAGCTGATAATTTTATTTCTGAACCAATGTCTGAAGACGCAACAATCGAATAAAAATAACTTGCAGAAGACCAGTCAGATTCTACAACAATCTTTTGTTTCTCGATTTCTTTTTTTGGTAAAACTTTAATAACGCTCTCTTCAAAACTACTTTCGATTCCTAATTGAGTTAACAAACTCAATGTCATATTTATATAAGGAATTGAAGTGATTTTACCTAAAAGCTCTATTTCTAAACCTTTTTCTAGTTTTGAGGCAATTAATAATAACGATGAAATATATTGACTACTTACATTTCCATTGATCTGAACTTTATCTTTTACAATGTTTTGTCCTTTAATTCTTATTGGTGGATATCCAATTTTATCCTCATAAGAAATTTCTGCTCCCAAGTCTTTTAGTGCATTCACTAAAATTTCTATAGGTCTATTTTGCATTCTATCAGAACCTGTCAAAACTACTTCTCTCCCACTTTTTACGGCAAAATAGGAAGTTAAAAAACGCATTGCAGTTCCTGCATGACCAATATCTACAATTTCTTTTGTTGTAGATAAAGCATGTTGCATGTGTAAAGAATCATCAGAATCAGATAGATTATCAATAGAAATTTCTGGGAATACCTTTTGTAAAATAAGTAGCCTATTTGATTCACTTTTAGAACCAGAAATAGTAATTTCTTCCTTAATTTTTTTATCCTCTAAAACATTTAACAATATGTCCATTCTAAAAATTGATTTTAATTCTTATTTTTAATGCCCAAACAAATAACTAACCAACATGAAAAAAATTCTTTTCCTGGCAATTTGTGTCTTATTTTCTGCAAATGCCAAAGTTAATGCACAAAAAAAATCTACCAAAGTTTCTGATGAATATTTTAGCGCGATAAAATGGAGGAATATTGGTCCTTTTAGAGGAGGCAGAAGTGCAGCTGTTACAGGTGTTGCTGGCAAAGCAAACCTTTTTTATATGGGTGCTACAGGTGGTGGAATCTGGAAAACAACTGATGCTGGAGGAACTTGGCAAAATATTTCTGACGGATTTTTTGGCGGTTCTGTAGGTTCTATTGCAGTTTCTGAATCTGATAATAATGTGATGTATGTTGGAATGGGAGAAAAAACCGTTCGTGGAAATGTTTCTTCTGGTGATGGAATTTGGAAATCTGAAAATGCTGGAAAAACGTGGAGACATATTGGTTTAAAAAACTCAAGGCACATTCCAAGAATGAGAATTCACCCAAAAAACCCAGATATTGTTTTTGCAGGAGTTATGGGTGATTTGTACAAACCTACTCAAGAAAGAGGTGTTTATAAATCTGTTGATGGTGGAGAAAGTTGGAAAAAAGTTTTATTTGCCAATGAAAATGCTGGAGTTATCGATTTAATTATAGACCCAAATAACCCAAGAGTTTTATTTGCAACCACTTGGAATATCAGAAGAACTCCTTATAGTTTATCTTCTGGAGGAGAAGGTTCTGCAATCTGGAAAAGCACAGATTCTGGAGAAACTTGGACAAATATATCAACAAACAAAGGTTTACCAAAAGGAGTTTGGGGAATTAGTGGAGTTACAGTTTCACCCGTAAATTCTGATATTGTATACGCTTTAATAGAAAATAAAAAAGGTGGTGTTTATAAATCTACAGATGCAGGAAAAACTTGGAAACTTATTAATTCAGAAAGAAAACTAAGACAAAGAGCTTGGTATTATACACGTTTGTACGCAGATACTCAAGATGAAGATATTTTATATGTTTTAAATGTGCGTTATCACAAATCTACAGATGGAGGAAAATCTTATAAAACCTATAATGCACCTCATGGAGATCATCATGATTTATGGATTGCACCAGAAGACAACCAAAGAATGATTATTGGTGATGATGGTGGAGCACAAATTTCTTTTGATGCTGGCGAAAATTGGAGTACTTATATGAATCAGCCAA
>JBGCFX010000196.1:0-9641 GCA_045110395.1 Polaribacter sp. | reverse complement strand
GTAATAAGACCATTTACATTGATGAAAACCTAAAGCCCATAAAGGTGGTAAAGTATGAGGTTTACCTGTTAAATCTGTATAGTTTTTAACGACATCTTCCATTTGCGGACCGTAAATGAAATAATAATTCATTTCTCCACCTTGAGCCCAAAAGCTAGTTACATTTCTTCTTTCTTGTGCAAAATCAAAAGAGGTTTTAAATGTATTATCAAAGAAAATACCATAAGATTTGTTATCTTGAATAGCAGTGTAAAAAGGTATCGCTTTATAAATAGGGTCAGTATCTTTACCAAAAGCATAAGAGTCTGTTGCCCAGTTTTCAAAACGTTTTCCTTTTAGGTTTACATCTACAGGTTTATCACCTAAACCATAAAAACTTTCAGATTTTTGGCAAGTTTTACTCATTTTTACGATGTCTCCACCATGTTCATAGCTTTCTTCCCAATGAAAACCAATTTCATCTTGATTGATTATTTTAAAATCTTTGGCATCATATAAACTTACTTGCAAACTATTCTTTTCTACTTTACAAATTAATTTTGATGTTGTAACTATGTAGTGTGTTTCATCTTCAGTAATGTCTAGAAAACTATAGCCTCTACTTGCATGAATAGTTACACCATAAGAAAAGTCGTTTTCAAATTTACCTGTGGTAGAATATCTAAATCTAATTACACTATCTCTTACAACAGTAAGTTGTAAAACAACATTGTTTTTTGTGGTAAAATATAAAGTGTCTACATCTTTCTTGTAGCTTACTATTTCTGATGGAAATAAGTTTCCTTTTTGTTCTAATTCTGTATTAACGATCATTATTTCGTTTGTTTATTTAACTTGTCAAAAATCGTATAAAGTTTCTAAAACACTAGTGTTAAATCTGTTTTTTTACGATAACGTATTCGTCTAAATTAAACGTAAAAATATTGCTTATTTATTTAAAAATGAGCTTAAATAGAGTAGATTTTAAAGAATTTTAGAAGTCGTAAAAAATACGTGTTTTTTTATGGAGTAAAGAAAAAATATCCCTCTTTATTATCATAAAATCAGTATTTATAATAAAGAGGGTACTATTAATTATTTGTATTTAAAAGCAATCATACCCAAAGGGGGCAGATTTAATTCAATAGAATTTTTTCTATTATTCCAGTCTTTTTCATCAGAAATTAAGTTCTTAGTTTTAAAGCCTCCAGTGCCATTGTATTTTTTTGCATCACTGTTAAAAATTTCTTTTAAAGTACCAGCTTTAGGTAAACCAATTCTGTAATTTTCTCTTGGTATTGGTGTTAAATTTAAAATAACAATTACACTATCTTTTTCATTTTCACCTTTTCTGATATAAGACATAACAGAGTTTTGATGATCTCCATGATCTATCCATTCAAAACCTTCTGGAGAAAATTGTTTTTGATGCAATCCTGGTTCTTTCTTATATAATTTATTTAAGTCTTTTACCAATGTTTGTGCTCCTTTATGCACATCGTAATTTAGTAAATGCCAATCTAAGCTGCCATCGAAATTCCATTCACTTGTTTGTCCAAATTCTCCTCCTTGAAACAATAATTTGGTTCCAGGATGTGTATACATAAAACTATATAGTAAACGTAGGTTACCAAATTTTTGCCATTCATCTCCAGGCATTTTTTCTACGATAGATTTTTTACCATAAACCACTTCATCATGAGAAAGAGGCAACATAAAATTTTCTGAAAAGGCATAATTTAAACCAAAAGTAAGTTCGTTTTGATGATGTTTTCTGTATACAGGTTCTTTTTGAAAATAACCTAAGGTATCGTGCATCCAACCCATCATCCATTTCATACCAAAACCTAGACCACCATCATAAATTGGTCTAGAAACTTTTGGGAAAGATGTAGATTCTTCTGCAATAGTTTGTACGTCTGGGAAGGCTTCATAAACAGCTGCATTCATTTCTTTGATAAAATCGATTGCTTCTAAATATTCTCTTCCTCCATATTTATTTGGTTCCCATTGTCCTTCTTCCCTAGAATAATCTAAAAATAACATAGAAGCCACAGCATCTACTCGCAAACCATCTGCATGATATTGGTCTAACCAAAAAATGGCATTACTAATTAGAAAGGCTTTTATTTCATTTCTACCATAATTAAAAATCAAACTTTTCCAATCTTGGTGATATCCTTTTTTTCTGTCTGGATGTTCATATAAATGAGAGCCATCAAAGAAACCTAATCCATGATCATCTGATGGAAAGTGAGAAGGAACCCAATCTAAAAGTACTCCAATGCCTTTTTCGTGAAATTTATCAACTAAAAATTTGAATTCATCAGGATACCCAAAACGTGATGTAGGTGCAAAATATCCTGTTAATTGATAGCCCCAACTTGGGTCATAAGGATACTCCATAATTGGCATAAATTCTACGTGTGTAAAATTCATTTCTGTAACATAATCTACTAATTCATCTGCTAATTCTTTATAGCTTAAAAAACGGTTTTCTTCTATTTGTTTTTTCCAAGAACCTAAATGAACTTCGTAAACAGAATAAGGTGCATCTAGTGCATTGTTCTTTTTTCTGTTTTTCATCCATTTTTTATCCTTCCATTTATAATCATCTTCCCAAACTTGAGAAGCTGTTTTTGGTGGATGTTCGCATCTTCTTGCAAAAGGATCTGCTTTTTCTGTAGTAATATTACTATTAGAACTTCTTATTTTGTATTTATAAGTTGCACCTTTTTCTACACCAGGAATAAAACCTTCCCAAATACCACTGCCATCCCAACGTACATTTAAGTGATGTTCTCCTTCTAACCAAAAATTAAAATCGCCAATTACAGAAACTGATTTTGCGCTTGGAGCCCAAACTGCAAAATAAGTTCCTTTTTTACCATCTACTGTAATTATATGAGAGCCAAATTTTTCGTAAAGACGATAGTGTTTACCTGCTTGAAAAAGGTTGATATCGAATTCTGTAAAAAGACTGTGTGCTATTGTTTGTGCCATAATTTATGAGTTCATAATGTTTACAATACCTTTTAATGGAATGATTGTCCATTTTGGTCTTGAGTTGAGTTCGTATCCTAACTCGTAAATTGCTTTTTCTAATAAGCAATATTTTAATAAATATTTTCTTTCGTTTGTATAGCCAATTGATAAGTTGGCATTTTGTGTTACTGATCTGTATGTTTCTAAAAATACAGAAATCATATATTTGTAAAGCAATTCTCCATACTCAAAAAGCTCTTGTTGTGTTTTAGAATATGCTTCTTGATTACTGAAAATTGTTGAATAAATTGCATAATGAAAAGACCTAAACAAACCAGCAACATCTTTTAATGGTGGTTGTTTTACTTTGCGATCTCTAATGGTGCTTTCTGGTTCTCCTTCGAAATCTAAAATACAAAAATCATCATCTTGTACTAAAATCTGCCCCAAATGATAATCTCCATGAATTCGAATACGTTCTCCTTTTAGTTTAGTCCAATCAAAATTTACCAATTGTTTTCTAATATCATTTTTACTTTCTAAAAATTCTTTTGCTAACTTTAAAGAGTAACCTTCTAATTTATGCAAATTATTTTCTGTAAGATTTAATCTATTTTGAAATTGATAGGTTAATCTATTTTTTAGCCAAACAGTATAATCGCCATTAAAACGAGTAGGAGTAAAGGCAGTTTCTTCGAACTCTGAGCCCAAAGCAATATGCATTTCTGCAGTTCTTTTGGCTAATAATTTTACTTTATTTAATAAGTTTAATCCAATCCAATCTACAATTTGAGGGTGCAATTCTGTTATTTTTTTCCTTTTGAAAATAGGAATGTCTGGTAAATCTTTAAAATTGATTTTCTTACTCTCTATAGATTGATAAATGCTATGAATTTCCTTTAAAAAATACTCCCAAGCATCACCTTTATTTGGTACTAATTTTTGCATTAACCCAATAGTTATATTGGTTTTCTCAGAATCGATAATATTCATACTTCCTAAATAAGGAGGTGTATTTTTAAAATCTTTTTTGTCTGATAAAAAACGACTCATTTCATAGTCAGGATTTTTATCAGCATAAATTCTTCTAAAAAACTTTAAAATAAAAGCATCATTATAAATAATAGAAGTGTTGCTTTGTTCTACACCCATAAATTTAGAAGATTCATAATTTGGGAAGTTAAAACCTTCTGTTTTATGATATTGTACAGGAGTTTTATCTACTGGTAAAGCTGTACTTATTCTTTCGTAAACAACTTTTCTGAAAGCTTCTAAATGCATAGCATCTATAATGTATCCTTCTTTGTTTTTTAGTTTTATAGGTAAAATTCTACTTTCTTTTGCAAAATTTTCATCAGAAACAAAAGCAATTGGTAAAAAGTAATGATGATAAAAAGCTTCTACAAAATTTACCTCGAGAATTAAACCAAAATAAATTTCTCCTTCTTTCTGAATTCTAAAATACTCACTTAATTCTATGTATTTTAATTTGCTAGATTTACCTCCATACCATCGTTGTTTTTGAATATATTCTTCTAAAACATCAGATAAAAAAACGTTTATAAATCCTTTATCTTCTATAATTTCTTCCCAATTATTTTTTGAAGAAAAGATAGATTTATCAGAAGTTATATTCGTCTTTTCTTCCATTATTTGTTGATTTTAAAAATATGAAAAGGCAAAGTTGCATGTAATTCTACATAATTCCATTCATTATACCAATTGTAAGAATTTCTTGTTACTAAATCTACAACTTCTAATTTTTGCCCTAGATTTAGTTTTAAATTACTTAATGGTAATTGAACAGAACCACTTTGCGAGTTCCAAGCATCTATACTTATAACTGTAATAGTTTCGTTTGTTCTATCATCATTCCATTTATAAAATGCAATAATATGATCGTTACCAGTTTCTAAAAATTGAATATTATTTGTTTGTTGATAGGATTCATTTTCTTTTCTAATATGATTAATTCTAGAAATTAAAGTAGTTACTTTATTCTCTTTAAACCAGTCATAATTACAAATTTGGAATTTCTCAGACATATAATATTCTTCTTTTCCAGGAATTGGTTCACTAATCATTTGCTCGAAAACTGGACCATAAATACCAATGTTAGAACACAGAGTAGCTGCTAAAGTGTAACGTTGTAAATACTTACTTTCTGGAGCCCCTTGTAAATGATATGGATTAATATCTGGTGTGTTTGGCCAGAAATTAGGTCTCATATATTCTCTTTGGTTTGTCTTGGTCAAGTCATTCATATACTCTATTAACTCGTGTTTAGAATCTCGCCAAGTAAAATATGTGTATGATTGTGAATAGCCTTGTTTTGCTAATTGCTGCATTACTTTTGGTCTTGTAAATGCTTCTGCTAAAAATAAAACATCTGGGTGTTTTTTCTTGACTTCACTAATTACCCAATTCCAGAAATAGTAAGGTTTTGTGTGTGGATTATCGACTCTAAAAACGTTAATTCCACAATCTATCCAATACAATAAAGTGTCTAAACATTCTTGCCAAAGGTTTTTATAATCTTTGCTTTCCCAATAAATAGGTAGAATGTCTTGGTATTTTTTAGGAGGATTTTCTGCATATTGCACAGTTCCATCAGGTCTCCATTTAAACCAATCTGGATGGTCTTTTACCCAAGGATGATCAGGTGCAGCTTGCAAAGCATAATCCATAGCAACTTCAATTCCTTGTTTTTTTGCTTCTGCAATTAAGTCTTTAAAATCTTCTAAACTCCCTAATTCTGGATGCAAATCTTTATGACCTCCGTGTTTAGAGCCAATTCCCCAAGTAGAACCTACATCTCCATTTTGGGCAACTGTTGTATTGTTTTTACCTTTTCTATTTACTTCACCTATTGGATGAACAGGAGGGAAGTACAAAGTATCAAAACCCATTTTTGCAATTCTAGGTAATAAGCGATGGCAATCTTTAAAAGTACCGTGTTTATCTTTTTCTTCGGATGCAGAACGTGGGAAAAATTCGTACCAAGTACTAAATCTAGCCTTTTTTCTATCTACATAAGCTTGATATTCTTCTGAAGTGTTTGTTAAAAATTTCTCTGGATACTTTTTAAGTATCATTGTCAGTTTTTCTGATACAGCTTCTTTTATAGATTCTGCATATGATTTATCATCTTTAAAAATTTCTATTAATTGTTGTAGATATTTTTTTTCTACTGAAGAAACCTTTTTTAAAATGGTTGATAAAAGTTCTGCTCCTTCTAATAGTTCAGAATTTACGTGTTGATAATCGTCTATTTTTCTTTCAATTCCATGTTGCCAGTTTAATAAATAATCTACCCAACTTTCTACTTTATAAGTATAAAAACCTTGTTTAGTTGTTTGAAAACTCGCTGCATATTCATCATTAGAAGTAGGAAACATTCTTACTTCTGACCATTTTTTTTCTTTTTCATGTTTAAAAAGTAAACTTGCCTGAATTACATCATGGCCATCTACTAAAACATCTGCAGTTACGTTTACAATTTCATCAACAACTCTTTTTATAAATACTTTACCCGAATTTACTTGAGGTAAAACATTTTCTACTACAATTCTACTTTGATTTTGCATTAATTTGGTTCGTTTTTAATAATAAAAAAGCAAAAAATTTATTTATCCAATATTAGTTCCTTTAGGTATTGTAGCGTCTTTTTTAATTACAACAATACCGTCTTTAACCATATATGTATCAGTTTCTACATCATCTATATGAGGTCCTCCATTAATTCTGACATCATCACCAATTCTACAATTTTTATCTACAATACAATTGTGTATATAGCATCTGTCTCCAATTCCCATCATTATTTCTATCTTTTCATTTGCCACTTGCTCTAGTGTTTCATAAAAGTCGTTACCCATCATATAGGTATTAGATATTAAGGAATTTTTACCAATTCTAGATCGTATACCAATTACTGCTCTATCTATTTTTTCTGCTTGAATGATACAACCATCACCAATTACAGCTTTGTTTAAAATAGTGCCAGATATTTTAGAGGTTGGTAAAACACGAGCTCTTGTATACACTCCTTTTTCGTTATATAAATCAAATTGAGGAACGTCATCAGTTAAGCCCAAATTGGCTTCAAAAAAAGAATCTATAGTACCAATATCTTCCCAATAACCTTCATATTGGTAACTTAATGTTTTGTGTTTATCGATTGCTTGCGGAATAATTTCTCCTCCAAAATCATTGGTATCTGGGTTTTCCATTAATTTTTTTAACAAATCTCTATTAAAAATGTAAATTCCCATAGAAGCCAAGTAATCTCTCTTTTGAGATTTCATTTCTGCACCAACATCAGAAGTCCAATCTGGTAATAATTCTGCTGAAGGTTTTTCTATAAAAGAAGTAATTACGTTTTCTTCATTTGTTTTTAAAAGTCCAAAAGAAGTAGCGTCTTTTGCATTTACAGGATAAGTTGCAATAGATATTTCTGCACCACTTTCTTGATGTTTTTGTATCATATCATTAAAATCCATTTGATATAATTGATCACCAGAAAGTATTAAAGCATATTCAAAATCATTGGCTAAAAAGTGATGCATACTTTGCCTAACTGCATCTGCTGTTCCTTGAAACCATTTATCACTATGTATAGTTTGTTCTGCAGCTAATACATCTACAAAAGCAGAACTGAAAAAACTAAAGTGATATGTATTTTTAATATGTGCGTTTAAAGAAGCAGAATTAAATTGCGTTAAAACATACATCCTTTTAATGTCTGAATTGATACAATTAGAAATAGGAATATCTACCAATCTATATTTACCAGCAATTGGTACAGCTGGTTTAGATCTGTCTTTTGTTAATGGATATAATCTAGAACCTTGTCCTCCTCCTAAAATAATTCCTAATACTTTATCATTTATCATTGCCTTAGTTTTTTAATGATTTATATAATTCTTCTACTTGTTTTGCTATTGATATCCAATCGAAATAATCTTCTACTCTTTTACGCCCCTTTTTAGCCATTGAGTTTCTTAATTCAGGATTGTTTATTACTTTATTTACACCATCTGCCAAATCTCTTGCAAATTTATCAGGATTTATAGGCTCAAAAGGTGCTGATGTTTGCTGTTCTACAGGGACTAAAATTCCTGTTTCATTGTGTACAACAACTTCTTTAATACCACCAACAGCACTTGCAACTACAGCAGTATCACAAGCCATAGCTTCTATGTTAATAATGCCAAAAGGTTCATAGATAGATGGACAACAAAAGACATCTGCATGAGAATATAGCTGAATGATTTCTTCTTTAGTAACCATTTTATCAATCCAGATAACATTTTTACGTGTTTTTTTAACTTCATTTACTGCATCTTCCATTTCAACGCCAATTTCTTTGGTATCTGGAGCCCCAGCACAAAGTACTATTTGCGTATCTGGGTCTATATATTTTATGGCATTTACCAAATGGATAATACCTTTTTGTCTAGTAATTCTACCTACAAAAAGGACATAAGGTTTGTTTTTATCTACACTATATTCATCTAAAGTAGTCGTTTCTGATGTTTTTATATATTGTTGTAGATTGATTCCGTTATAAATTACTTTTACTTTATTTTCATCAACATTAAAATGTTTTAAAACGTCTTCTTTTGTTTCTTCAGAAACTGCAATTAAAGCATCAGCCATTTCAATAGCTGTTTTTTCGATCCAAGAAGAAGCATCGTAACCACGACCTAATTGTTCTCTTTTCCATGGCCTTAAAGGTTCTAGAGAATGTGTCGTAATTACTAAAGGAATGCCATAACATAATTTTGCAACAATACCTGCAAAATGTGCATACCAAGTATGACAATGAACAACATCTGCGTCAATTGGTTCAGCATTCATATCAAGTCCTGTACTTAAAGTTTTAAAAACTGCTTTAAGTTTATCGTCTGCATTTTTAAAATTACCATCTTCAAAAGGAAAACCTTTTACAGATAAATTACCATTGCTGTCATTTTGGTCTCCAAAACATCTAACATCAATTTTCATTAGTTTTTCTAATTCTGCAGCAAGATATTCTACATGAACACCAGCACCTCCATAAACATAAGGTGGGAATTCTCTAGTAAAGAAAAGGGCTTTCATAAATTTTTTAGTATTTTAAATTTGTTTGTTGTTTTTAAGAACCATTAATATAGGAAAATACTATTAATTTTTGCCTAAAAAACAGATCATTTATCAGTAATTTTTTATTATTGTGAAACTGATAATGAAAATTTATTTATAGACTTTTTTTTATGAAATTATGATTAAAATTTATAATCAATATATTAACTAATTGTAAGCAAAACTTAACTATTTCTTTGTTTATTTATTTCATCTTGCAATTGTCTTCTGAGTTTTTGTTCTCTTTCTAGAGATTTTTTCTTGTGCTGGTCAAATTCATGTTCTACATCTAACAAATTATCTTGCGCCTCTTTTGTCAAAACATTACTTCTAGAAAATTTAAATATGAAATAAGATAGTCCTAAGAGTAATAAAACTATAATACTCAATAATAATAAGTTGTATGTTACTTTGCTTAATTGCATCCCAAAAAGAGATATGGAGTTTTCTTGTTTTAAAGCCATATCTCTTTCAATTCTGGTCTTTGTTAATTTAATTTCTAATTCAGCAGAGTTAATTGTTTCTTTTTTAAATAAGGTTTTTTGTTCTAA
>JBGCFX010000195.1:0-5200 GCA_045110395.1 Polaribacter sp. | reverse complement strand
TAAGCTCACAGAATAAATGAGTATATTCTTATTGGGCATCTATTTTTGAACGTCACGTTAAAGACCCTAATTTTTATGTATCTTCCCCTCAAGAATTACTTCGTATCGATTATTTAAATACAAAAAACTTTTTAGATAATTCAAGCTCCCTAAATAATAAATTAAATAAATTCGTATATAAGTTTCCAAAAAATACAAAATTAAGCTCTAGTATTTTCTTAAATTTTGCAAATATAATAAAATTCGATTCTGGTAAAAATTTAAATATAAAAAATATTAATTTAACTGATAACGATTTATTGTCCTCATCAGCGGGGGTTATTGAATCGGAACTTAATAAAAAAGTTACTAAAACAAATGATTTAGTTTGAGAGGATTTTGATAAAAAATTAATAATTTTAAAAAGTAGTAAACTAAGTAATAATAATCCAAATTCACTAACGTTCGGCAATTTTAAAGTTTATTTTAAAGATTTATTCCCCAGTGATTACCCCTCAAAATTAACCGATATTATAAATAATCCTCATTTTTTTGACCAAGTTGATAGAATTGAATTAATACTACCACCGGTTAACTCCCCGTCTATGATCTGAGGTATTAACCCGGATTATACAAATTTATTAGAAAATTTAATAATTGAAAAAATAAATTCTAAAAAAATAAATTCTAAATTAATGAAAAACCAAATTAAGTTTGATTCATTATTAAAGCCCTTTAATGATGATAATTTAGATTTCTTTAACAATTCAAATAATAGCATTAAAATTTTTAACGATTTTTTTTTACAAAATTTTTATAATATGTTTGGGCTTTTAAAAAAGTCAGTCAACAAAGATTACTCTTATAACTGACATATAAAGTTTTTCAGCAATAAGATTGTTTTTTTACAGCCTGCTATTCGACAAGAAAATTTTTTTGAGCATAATATTTTAAATAAATCTACTTATTACAATAGATATGATTTGAATGCAATTTTTTTTAAACATTTCGATCACCCAATGTCTAATATTATCTCTAAAACCCCAAATAATGATTTATTAAAATTTGTGTCATTAGAAAATTTACATAACGTTAAAAATACACCATCATTTTTGTCTAAATTTCCAGGAGGTAAAAATTTAAAACAAGATTTACAAAATTTTTCATCGGATTTTAGTTTTTTAAAAATTTCTAACAATTTATTTAAAAAGTTTAGTTTAGATAATTTTTTTAATTCTGAATTACCTGATGTCCATAGGTGAGCAAAACCATCCGATGAGATAAAACTTCCCGTACGTTTAATAAAAAACCCAGTTAAGTATACAAATTTTAACGAGTTGGGTATCTCAAATAAAACTAATTTCAAATTGTTTAGATTTAAATTTAATGAAGATTCTGATGTTTTACAGAATAAACCATTACCATTAAGCTCATACTTAATTTATAAACAAAAAAGGTACACACGTCGTGATAAATTTAAAGGATTAGATAAAAATATACTGGAGGATTCTGTAAAGTATAATTTTTTACAAAAAATTAATTCAAATAGTTTACAAAAAACTAATAAATATCAGCTAAGAGCAGAGGATTTAGTTAATTTACAAAAATCTAATTTAAAAAAAATTAATATAAATCACTTAAGTGAATTTTTTCAGTACAACCTAAAAAATACTAACAATGTAGATCTAACAACATCTTTTCTTAAAGAATTGGGTTTTGCTAAAATGATAGGAGATCTCCCAAACAGTTATTTTAGTCATCTAAAACTTTTACTAAAAAATGTATACGGAATGGCTAATTCAACTGAGAAGTATATTCCAATTATTTTTAAAAACTTAAAATTTAACCCAAACGAATCTTTGTCTACAAATTTTTTTTTATCAAGATCTAATTTTTTAAAATATATTTTAAATGTTTCTGCTTCGTTGGAGTCCGCCACAACTAAACCTACTGAAACTGAATCCCAAAGAGACCCCAATAAGTTTAACCCATACCTTATTGGTAATCAACTAGTCGTTGATAACCTCGAAGATGTACTACTTGATTATAAGTCTGTTAAGCATACAAAAAATGTTTCGGAAGAAGCTTCAAATACATTTAATCGTCGCTTATTAAGAACAAAAAGAACTCTAGTTTTACCAGCACATGTTAATATAACTGTAATAACTAATAGTTATGATGTTATACATTCTTGATTTATACCAGGGTTAGGTTTAAAATTAGATTGTATTCCTGGTAGAGCTACACATCATATGCTACATATTGATAATGTTGGATTTTATTATGGTCAATGTGCTGAAATATGTGGTAGGTATCATCATCACATGCCTATACGTATATGTGCTCTTCCTTTTGAACATTTTTTAGTTTGGTGACATACATTTGGATTACCAAAAATGTTACAACTAAACCATAAAAAAACTAATTATATACCCTATGCTAGTAAAAAGTATACATGATAACAATATTTTATAATTTTTTTAGTTATGGTTGTAAACTCTTATTAAATTAATGAATGTGATTTTAGTTCCGAATTAACGCTAATTGAATGCTTTAACACATGCAAGTATATATGCAAGATAATTTTTTGTGAAGATGCGGAAGGGTGAGTAATATTTGTGATTTGTCTTAGTATAATTTATTTTTTATACCTAAGGTTATCGCATTTGGTTTAGGTATTGGATTTAAATGTAGTCCAGCCTAGTGCCTAGTTGATTTTAGTGAGGAATCAACCACATATGGGGATGAGAACAACCCTACCTTTGGCAGCAGTGAGGAATTTTGGGCAATGAACGGAAGTTTGACCCAGCAATTTGATGGGGGTGAACGAAGGCTATGGCAGCTGTAAAGCCTATACGTGGGGTAAAAAAATGATATTAGTATCGAGGAGAAACCATGGCCAATACATGTGCCAGCAGCCGCGGTAATACATGAGTGGTGAGCGTTATTCGTAATTATTGAGTGTAAAAGATGCGCAGACATTTAGTTCGATTTTAATTAACTAAATTGGCATACCAGTCTAAGTTAAAGTTCGCACTAGATTGAAGAAAAGGAAATTGCTAGATTCTTACAAATTAGCGATGAAATGCAAGTAGTTTGTGAGGATAACCAAAGATGAAAATATAGTTTTTTTTTTTCTTGACGTTCAGGCATGAAAGCAAGGTGATCGACTAGGATTAGTGACCCTCTTAGTCCTTGCTGTAAAATATGAGTATTAGATTTATTTTTTTTAAAAAGTGAGTCTTAGCTAACGCGTTAAATACTCTACTTGGGTAGTACTATTGCAAAGTTGAAACTTAACAGAATTGGCGGGAATTTGTATAACAGTGGAATATGTGGTTTAATGCGATAATCCACGCATAATCTTACTAACATTGGAAATTATTTTACTTAAGTGTAATGGCTCAAGTTGATTATATAGTTTTAGCGGTCCTGCATGGCTGTCGTCCATTCGTGTTGTAAAATGTACGATTAAGTTTTTAAACGGATGTAACCCAAAGTTATTGTTTAAAAAAATATTTTTATGTTTAAATATTTTTTTTTCTATAACATACACCTAGAGCTAGCTCTAGCGTTTTGTGGGTAATTTGGCTGACGGCAAGTCTTTATGGGCTATGTATGTTAGGCTACACACGTATTACAAGGGTGAAGACAAGAAGTTGTTGGGTGCAAACTTTAACGAATCTTTAAAAATTACCTCAGTTCAGATTATTTTCTGTAATTCGAAAATATGAAGTAGAAATTGTAAGTAATCATAAAATAGTATGTTATGGTGAATTAAAATACAAATTTTGCACACACCGCCCATCACGCTCGAAAAGTTTTTCAGAAGTTAAGGGGTATATTCTTATTTGACACATTAATTTAAAAATTTTTTTTATAAAAGTTAAATTAATATACAGTCAGGGGTTTAACCTTGAAAAATTTGTTGGGCAATTTGAGTGAAGTTGACACAAGGTACTGGTAGGGGAACCTGTTGGTGGAATAATAGTTTATCATTATTTTAAAAAATTGAAAAACGACCCAATTCTTTGTTTAGGAGAGAGCCAGGGTTTAACTCTCTCATATGTTTCTTGAATTGTTCTATCTTAACTTATTGGATTACCCAGAAATACTGTGGTACGATAAATACTTAGCCACCCATTTTCCTAAAAATTTATTCTACATTGACGAACTTACTTGCATATTTGGTTTTCTTTTACTATTCTTCAACCTTTTTATTAAATTCGGCATGTTTGAGTTGTTATGAATAACCCACCTTTTTAATAAAAAGCATAAAACTAATTTTTTTAAATCTTTTTTAGGTGATGCAGAGCACAGACTTGAAAAATTATTTAATAAAAAACCAAAAGAACGATTTATGAATGTGCAAATGTTTTGTTGAAACTCCCTAATAATACATGAATGGTTTAAAATTAAAATGTTCTATGTATTAAAAAATTTTTTCTTTAAATTTTTTTCTATTAGGGCTAGTTATCCTTTCAGAGAAATTCTATCCTATAAAAGTTATTCAAAGTTGTTTAGAATATTAAAAAAAGTTTCCCAACCAAACTCCCACAACCTAAATAAAAAAAATATTTATTTTTTTTGGTGGTTTATACACGTGTTTAAAAAATTTTTAGAATTACCAAATTATTTAGCTTTTTTCACATTAATAAATTTTTCCATATGGGGGTTTGACATAAAAATTAATAAAAAATTTAAAAAAAGCACTAAAATTAAAAGAAAAATTAAGTTTTTTTTTTATAAAAAATTTACACCAAAGCTCTTTTTTGTTCGGAATATTTTTTTAAAGTTACAAATTTTTTTCTGGCCTATAAGAAATAAGATAGTTGAGTTGTGTTGAACTAAGTCGGTAATACCCCTAAGAAAACATATTAAAGGTTTTTTTTTAAGAAAAACAAAAATTTTTTATAAAGGGCGGTATGCCCGAAATAGGCAAACTTGCCGCGTTATAGTTTACTGAACCATTGCTTTCAACCTAATTTGAATCTACGGTCTTTATTTTTTTTTCTACCAAATTTCATTTAACTTTGGTTACATCTGATGAGGTTTGTTAGCGTTTTATATGAGTTTAATTTGGTCTAGTTTTATTAAATACGCTTTCTATAACCCTAAAAATGTTTTTTTTGAATTTATTCAATTTTTTAAATGGATTTTTTATCTAATACGTTCAATATTTTATTAAATTCCAATTTTTTTTATTAGAGGAATAGTTTAA
>JBGCFX010000194.1:0-11374 GCA_045110395.1 Polaribacter sp. | reverse complement strand
AACTTCTGGACGTTGATTTTTTTCATCCCATTGACCAAAATCGTCTCTTACAGAAAAGATTCTTTCTTTAGCTCTTGCTTTTTCTTCATCTCTTCTTGCTCCTCCAATACAAGCGTCAAAACCAAATTCTTCAATAGCATCTAACAAAGTTTCTGTTTGCAACATATTTCTACTTGCATATCTACCTGTTTCTTCTTTTACACTTCCGTTATCAATATTATCCTGAACATTTCTAACTATTAATTCAACACCTAATTCTTGTGTTAAACGATCTCTGAACTCTATCGTTTCTGGAAAATTATGGCCTGTATCTATGTGCATTAATGGAAAAGGAATTTTTGCAGGGTAAAACGCTTTTTGCGCTAAACGAACTAAAGTTATACTGTCTTTTCCTCCAGAAAAAAGTAAAACAGGTTTTTCAAACTGTGCTACAACCTCTCTAAAAATGTAAATTGCTTCACTTTCTAAAGCATCTACATGTATTGTATTTTGATTCATTATCATATCTTTTATATATGCAAACCACATTCTCTATAAGCCCATCCTAACCTTCCCAAAGGGAAGGAAGTCTCACTCAGACGTTTCTGAGAGTATTATTTAATTGATTATTAAATATGTAACCCACACTCTCTGTTACTTTCTACTTTTGTTGGATCTAAATATGTGAACTCATTAGGTAAACCTTTTTCTATCAGATACTCATCTAATTGTTCATCTGACCAATTATAAAAAGGACTTACTTTTATAATTCCGTCTTTACTTTTAGAGACAATATCTATACTATTTCTAAAAACTGTTTGACCTTTTCTTAAGTTTGTAAACCAAACATCTGGTTGATGTTCTTTCATTGCTCTTGCAAAAGGCTCCAACTTTACTTGCTCAGTAAAAATCGCATGTTTTTCATCATCAATTGAAGGAACTCCCAACATCACATTTCTATGTGCAGCAGTTTGTTTTGGCACATATAAATGAATGTTTAAATTCAATTTTTTGATAATTTCTTCAGCATGTTTATACGTTTGATTTGTATTATAACCAGTATCACACCAAATTACTTTAATGTCTTTTTTTACATCAGCTACTGCTTTTAAAATAGCTACTTCATAAGGTCTGAAGTTTGTTGTAATTACTGGTTTTTTTGCAAAAGATATAGCCCAAGTAATAATTTCTGCTGGACTTTTATCTTTTAATTCTTTATTTATATTTTCTAAATTCATTGTTGTCATTTACCCCATTTTATAGCATTCCAAATTCTTTCATGAAAGAAATACAATATTAATTTTGTTATAAAATCTACTGACGCTATTGAGGTTGCCAAAGCAATTTCTCCTGTTAAAACGTAAGACACTATTAGCGTATCTATTGTGCCTATTAACCTCCAACTCAAAGCTTTTATTACACTTCGCAAAGGTTTCTCTAAGCCCCTAATCTCTTCAAAACCTTTGCTTTGTGCTTTATTACTAAAAATGATTTGGTCTAAAATCATATAAAATAGTTAATTCAAATAATACCCTACTTATTTAATAGGATAATACAAACGTACATCAAATTTTGTAGGTAAAAGGTCAAAAAATCTTAATATTTTATAAAACCCTATAGATTTAGTAGATTAATAAAATTTAGAGTAAATATTTATGAATATCAAAATGGATTAAGAATATGGTTATGATATTAAAAAAGAAAAAATTGTGTGGATAAGTAATCTAATGAGCAATTAGCATTTACACAAATCTGCTAATGTTGTATTCCTGAAGATATGCAGTGTACTATCTCTTACTTGTAACATTAAATTATGAACTGCACAAGCATTTTCATCTGGGCAATCTTCACATTTTTCATAAAAATTAAGACTTACACAAGGTACCATAGAAATTGGGCCTTCTAAAATTCGGTAAATTGTTGTCATTTGAATTGCTGATGCTTGTTTTATCAAATAATAACCACCACCTTTTCCTTTTTTAGAACCTAAAATTCCATTTTTACGAAGTGTTAATAAGATACTTTCTAAAAATTTAATTGATATATTTTCTCCCTTGGCTATTGTTGCAATTGCAATAGGTGTATTACATTCTTGTTTTGCTAAATAAGTGAGTGCCTTTATTCCGTATTTTGTTTTTTTAGATAACATACATCAAAATAACAAAATTTTTATAAATATTAGTTTGTTGTATGAGATTTTTTTAAACTATAAAAAGTTGTTTGAACAAAATCGTCATTACTTCCAGTATTATTTTGATTATATACGCCAGCTTTATAGTACATATATTTTCCTCCTTGGTTGTAACCACTATTTTTCATATCAACAATTTGAGTAACATCTGTTTTACCTTCTCTAGAAATTATAACAGTTAAAACATTATTAATTACCTCTATTTTATAAGAAAATTTCTCATTTAAAGCTATTCCATCAGAAGGGTTTGAAGCATTATTATTTCGAGAACCAATCATTTCATACCATTGTTCATTACCAAAACCATCTGCAGGTTCATGTGCAATATAAATTGAACCTAAACTGTTGTTGGGTAATTTTCTGTAATATAGTCTTACTGGTTCATTATCATTTGCATGAATTTGGCCAATAATAACACGACCAATTTGACTATTTGACCCAGTTATAGTAACATGATTTACAGCAACTGTAGCAGTCATCTCACCATCATAACCAGCTGCAGCTGTTTTATCAGATGTTGGAGCTGATCCAAAAACCCAATTATTTTTATTTACACCCTGTGTACTTATACTTGTATTGGTACCTCTTAACATTTCACGTAATTCTACTCGTGTATAACTTGTATTTACTGAGGTTTTAAAACCTGCTACTGGGCATTTAAAAACCATACCTCCATCTGAAGCTGTATAAAAATATTTACTATTTTCATACTTATTGTTTATTTGACTTACAGTAATAGTAGTTGCAGTTCCATTACCCTTATTTTCTGGTATACTTAAATTCCAAGTAGATAAATCAAAATTTTCTGAGGGTGATTTACTTGCGTCTAATATTCCTGAGTTTGCTTCTCTTCCTACTTGAGTAATTGTTATATTTTTTGAAATATTGCCAGCTTTAACTGTTATTATTCCTGAACGTGTATTTGTTGATATGTTTGCTTTTACAGAAACATTTATTTGCCCATCATTGGTTCCATTTTTTGGTGTAAGCAAAATCCAACTATTACTATTAACTGTAGACCAATACAAATTAGAAGTTACAATAACTTTTTGTATTTCTTGATTGGAAGAAAAATCTGATATTGAAGACAAATTTAATATTTCTGGTAACTTTTCTTCAGACTCATTAGAACTACAAGAAAAAAAACATACAAATAAAAAACCAAGAAAAAATAATCTGAAAGTATTTTTCATAAAACAAATAATAGGATAAATAATTTAAGTTTTAAAAATACAAAAATTGGTTAACCAATTTAACTTTTTTACTTATTAAATTATTATTTTACTATATATAAATCTTATAGTAGATTTAATTACCTTAACACTTACGTTAATTAAATATTATTTTTCTAAGGCTTGTTTTAAATCTGCAATAATATCTGCTACATTTTCCAAACCTACAGAAACTCTTACCAAACCTTTTGTAATACCAACTTCTAATCTGTCTTGTTCTGATAAACGACTATGTGTTGTAGAAGAAGGGTGTGTAACAATGGTTCTTGTATCTCCTAAATTTGCAGATAATGAGCACATTTTTATGTTGTCTAAAAAATTTCTTCCAGCTTCAATACCTCCTTTAATTTCGAAAGCTACAATGTTTCCTCCTAATTTCATTTGGTTTTTAGCTATTTCATATTGTGGATGCGATTTTAAAAACGGATATTTTACCAATTCAACATTTTCTTGAGTTTCTAAAAACTGAGCAACTTTTAAAGCATTTTCTGCGTGTTTTTCTACTCTAATTGCCAAAGTTTCTAAGCTTTTTGATAAAACCCAAGCATTAAAAGGAGACATTGCTGGTCCAGTATTTCTGGCAAATAAATAGATTTCTCTCATTAAATCTTTGTTGCCAACTGTAACTCCTCCTAAAACTCTTCCTTGACCGTCAATTAATTTTGTTGCAGAATGTATGACTAAATCTGCACCAAATTTAATAGGTTGCTGTACATAAGGTGTTGCAAAGCAATTATCTACAATATAAATTAGATTGTGTTTTTTGGCGATTTTGCCAATCAACTCTAAATCTAAAATATCTACAGCAGGATTTGTTGGTGTTTCTATGTAAAGAATTTTGGTGTTTGGTTTGATTAGACTTTCTACCAAATTCACTTCATCTACTTTAAAATAAGAAGTTTCTATATTCCATTTTGGTAAAAACTTGGTAAACATAGAATGTGTAGAACCAAAAACAGATCTACAAGAAACTACGTGATCGCCAGCATTTAATAAAGCTGCAAATGTTGAAAAAATTGCAGACATACCAGTTGCAAAAGCATAACCAGCTTCTGCACCTTCCATTTTTACAATTTTATCTGTAAATTCTGTAGTGTTTGGGTTTGTAAATCTGCTATATAAATTACGTTGTTTTTCTTCTGCGAAAGAAGCTCGCATTTCTTCAGCATCATCAAAAACAAAACTCGATGTTAAGTATAAAGGTGTAGAATGTTCAGAAAACTGACTTCTTTCTGTTTGCGTTCTAATGGCTTCTGTTTCGAAATGTTTTTTCATATATTAGGTTTTAGTGGTTAGTAATTAGGTTTTAGTACCAACTAAGACCTAACTACTAAAAACTATTTACTTTTTAGTTATTATGTTTTGCCAATCTTAAAATATCTCCAAAAACACCTCTTGCAGTTACACTTGCTCCTGCTCCTGCTCCTTGAATTACAATAGGTTGTTCTCCATAAGATTCTGTATAAATTTCAAAAATAGCATCAGAGCCTTTTAAAGAACCTAAAGGAGTATTTGTTGGTATAGAAACCAATTTTACTTCTAAATTCCCTTTTTCTTTGGATAAATCTCCACTTAACTCTCCAATATATCTTAAAACGTGATTCGGTTTTTGATTGTCTTTTAAAGTTTGATATTCTTCATTTAACAATTCTAAATCACCTAAAAAGTCATCCACAGAACCATTTCTTAAATTCTCTGGAATTAAGTTTTTAATCTCAACCTCATCTAATTCATTTTCTAATTCTAACTCTCTTGCTAAAATCAGTAATTTTCTGGCAACATCATTTCCTCCTAAATCTTCTCTTGGATCTGGTTCTGTAAAGCCTTTATCAATTGCTTCTTTTAATGTTGATGAAAACGAAACATTTTCAGAAGAAAAAGTATTAAATAAATAACTTAAACTTCCTGAAAAAACACCTCTAATTTTAGTGATATTTTCTCCAGATTCGTGTAGCAAACGAATCGTATCAATTAAAGGTAAACCAGCACCAACATTGGTTTCGTACAAATATTGTTTTTTGTATTCTTTTAATTTTATTCTTAGTTGTTTATAAAAATCAAAAGACAATGTATTTGCAATTTTATTGCAAGAAACCAAATCGAAACCTGCTTCTATTAAAGGAATATAATTACTCACAAAATTGACGTTTGCTGTATTGTCTACTACAATTAAATTTTCAAAATGATGTGTTTTTGCAAATGCGATTACATCATCAATAGAAACGTTTTCATCACCTTTATTTAATAAATTTTCTTCCCAATTTTTAGTAACTCCGTTTTTATTTAATAGCACTTTTTTAGAGTTTGCTACTGCAAAAACATTTAGTTGAATTTTTCTTCTTTCTAAAACAGATTGTGTGTTTTCTACAATTTGATCAATTAACGTTCCTCCAACCAAACCTTTCCCAAAAATGGCAATATTTATTTTCTTAGTTACCCCAAAAATCTGACCGTGAATTACGTTAACGGCTTTGTGTAAATCTTCTTTTTTAACAACCAAACTTACATTTTTCCCTGATACAGTATTATTGAATAAAACTGGTACAATTTGATTTTTAATTAGAGCATTGTATGGATGATGAAATTCACTTAAATCTTGACCAATAATAGAAATTACAGAGACATTATTTACCACAGAAACGTGATTAACATCTTGCGAATAAAAATCGTTTTCAAATTCTTTTTCTAAAGCTGAAACTGCTTCTAAAGCATTATCTGCTTGTATAATTAGACCAATTCCTCTTTCTGATGAACCTTGAGAAATGATACTTACACTAATATTTTTATCACTTAAAGCTTTAAAAATTCTGGCATCAACTCCAATCTTTCCCAACAAACCTCTACCTTCAAAATTTAGTAAGGCAACATCATCAATTATTGAAATAGATTTGATTCCTTTTGTAGCTGATTCTGATGTAATTAAAGTGCCTTTATCTTCTTTGTTAAACGTGTTTAAAATTCGGAGATTGATATTTTTCTCTAATAATGGAATAATGGTTTTTGCGTGTAAAATAGTTGTACCAAAATTTGCCATTTCATTCGCTTCTGAGAATGATAATTGTTCAATTTTTTTTGCATCTGCAACCAAATCTGGGTTTGCAGTGTAAATTCCGCTAACATGCGTATAATTTTGCAGCTCATTTGCATCTAAATAATTTGCCAACAAAGCTGCTGTGTAATTACTACCATTTCTGCCTAAAGTAGTCGTTTCTCCTTTTTTGTTTGCTGCAATAAAACCAGTAACAATATTTATTTTATCAGTATTTTTCTTAAAAAAACTAATTGTATTTTCTTTAGAAATTGCATTTATTGGTTGTGCATTTCCAAAACTTTCATCAGTAATAATTAAATTTCTAGCATCCACAGAATTTGCAGCAATATTCTCTTTTTTTAACAAACTTACCAGTAGTTTTACTGATAATAATTCACCTTGAGCTAAAACTTCATCTTTAATTTTCTGGCTGTAATCACCTAATAAAGAAACACCTTCAAAAATAGTTTCTAGTTTTAAAAATTCTAGAGATAAATCTACTTTTGAGTTAGGTTCTTGTTGATATTTTTTAAATTTTTCAAACTTCTTTTTATAAGCTATTTTAGATTTAGATTTCTCTAAAATAGCTTCCAAATCATTGGTTGAATTACCTCTTGCAGAAGCAACAATCGTAATTATTTCTCCATTTTTATATTTGTTTGCAATTATTTCAATTGCATTTTCTAAACCTTTTCCATTTGCTAAAGATTTTCCACCAAACTTTAAAACTTTCATTTTCTTTTTTCTATAATCTTTGTTAAAAATAGGTTCAATAATTTTTTCTAGTTGATCATATTCTATTAAAAAAGCATCATGACCATGTACCGAATTAATTTCGTTATAAGTGACATTTTCTTTTGTTAGAGCCAATTTTTTATGTGTTTCTCTATTTTCTTCTGCTGTAAAAAACAAATCAGAATCCACACCAATAATGTGAATATTCGCTTCAATTTGATCTAAAATTTCAATATCTTTTTTTCCTCCAACAGTAACATCTATGGTTTTTAACAATTGATTCATTAGCTTATAAGAAGATAATTGATAACGTTCTTGCAGTTTTTTTCCATGATGTAGTAACCAACTTTCTACATCAAAAATATCTGAATCGTCTTTTTTAGAGCGATGAAAACGTTCTTTAAAAGATTCTGGTGTTCTATAACACAACATTGCATGCATTCTTGCATCGTGCACAGGATTACTAGAATTAACTAAAAACTGTTCTTGAATTTGGCAATTTGCTATTAACCAATCTGTAGATTTCCAATCTGTGGCAATTGGAAGAAAATGCTGTGTAATTTTATCATTTATAACAACCATTTCCCATGCAATTCCTCCTCCCAAAGAGCCTCCAATTAATGCGAAAAGTTTGTTTATTTTTAGTTCTTTTAATCCTTCTAAAAAAACCCTTGCAATGTCTCTTGCTATAAAATCTTTGTAATTATCAATTAAAAAACCATCAAAACCATTTCCAGGAATATTGAAAGATAAAACAGTATAAACGTCTATATTTATAGCTTTGTTTTTTCCAACAATATCTTGCCACCAACCATTTTTACCACCAACTTCGCTATTCCCTGTTAATGCATGGTTGATTAAAACCACAGGAGCAGTGCCTAATTCTTGACCAAAAACTTGATAACTCAAGTTTAGTTTAGAAATAGTTTCACCAGCTTCTGTTGTAAAATCTTTTACTTTGATATGTTGTAATTGGTCTTTCACTTCTAATTGATTAGACCTCACAGGTTTTGAAAACCTGTGAGGTCTGTTTAAAATTATATTTCAGCAAAAGCAGCTTTTAAATCCGCTTTTAAATCTTCTAAATCTTCAATACCAACAGACAATCTAATTAAATCTTGACTTACTCCTGCACTAGCTTGTTCTGTCTCATCTAATTGTTGATGTGTTGTACTAGCAGGATGAATAATTAAAGATTTTGTATCTCCAATATTCGCTAATAAAGAAAATAATTTTGTGGTATCTGCAATTACTTTTGCAGCCTCAAAACCTTTTTTAGGTCCAAAAGTTACAATACCACTTTGGCCTTTTGGTAAATATTTATCTGACAAAGTTTTATATTTACTACTTTCTAAACCAGGATAATTTACCCAAGCTACTTCATCTTGTTGTTCTAACCATTTTGCTAATGCCAATGCATTTTCTGAATGCTGTTTGATACGAACTGGTAAAGTTTCTAAACCTTGAATAATGTTAAACGCATTTGTTGGACTTAAAGCACCACCAAAATCTCGTAAACCCTCTAAAATTAGTTTAAAAATAAAAGATGCTGCTCCTAAAGTTTCATAATATTTTAAACCATGGTATCCTGCAGATGGTTCTGTAAATTCTGGAAATTTACCATTTGCCCAGTTAAACGTTCCTGCATCAATAATTGCACCTCCCAAAGAAGTTCCTTGACCACTAATATATTTTGTTAAGGAATGAATTACTAAATCTGCACCATGTTTAATTGGATTTAATAATGCTGGTGTAGCAACAGTATTATCAACAATAAAAGGTACTTCTGCTTTTTTAGCTTGTGTAGAAATTGCTTCTAAATCTAACACATCTAATTTTGGGTTACCAAGAGATTCTATAAAAATTGCTCTTGTGTTTTCTTGAACTGCTTTTCCAAAGTTTTCAGGATCAGAAGCATCTACGAATGTAGTTGTAATACCAAATCTTGGTAAGGTAACACTTAATAAATTATAGGTTCCACCATATAAACTGCTTGAAGCCACAATATGGTCTCCAGTTTTTAAAAGTGTTAGTAAACCTGTTGCTATTGCTGCTGTACCTGAAGCAAAAACTACGGCTCCAATACCACCTTCTACAGCCGCTAAACGATCTTGTAAAATTTGATTTGTTGGGTTGTTTAAACGTGTGTAAATAAACCCTAATTCTTTTAAAGAAAAAAGATTTGCTGCATGTTCAGAATTGTTAAAAACATACGCTGTAGATTGATAAATAGGAACTGCTCTTGTTCCTCCATTGGCTGCTACATCATGACCTGCATGTAATGCGTTTGTTGCTAATTGTAATGTACTCATTTTTCTATTTTTTTTTGAGTTAATAAATAAGTCAAAATAAATCAGTTTGTTTTTTACTGATATACTTACTAGAAAAATGTTATTAAGAATTTTACAATTACAGATGTGTAATTGTTTTTGAGTTATCTATCCAATTTCTGATAAATGAATCTGAAATTAGGTAGAATTTAGCACCTTCTTTTCCTCACGAAAAGGGTTGCTAAGGCTTCAATGGGTCTAATCCCTCTGCCTTTCTTGATAACATTTCAATAAGTTATTGAACTTTGTGAGCACAAATATTGCAACAGAAAAATTTAACATCCAAATAAAAAGTAGTTTATTTTTAAATTAGTACAAATTTGATAATTTATATGAATTTATTTTATTTATTCTTCAATAGAATCATTTTAAAGTCATAAAAAATAATTTATTGATGATGCTATCATAAAAAATTATCATTAATATTTTATTAATTTTAAATTTATACTGTACATTTGCATCAGAATTAAAGAGGAAAAATTTGAACTGATTGCAACCTCTTAAGTTAATAATTATTAACTTAAATAAAATGCTAAAGCAGTAATTATCTACTACTTTCAGCAATTTCGCAATCAATTCTATTTTTCTACAAAACTATTATTTCAATATAAAAGAAGAATATTATGTCATATTTATTTACATCAGAAAGTGTTTCTGAAGGGCATCCTGATAAGGTTGCAGATCAAATTTCTGATGCTTTAATCGATAATTTTTTAGCATTCGATAAATCTAGTAAAGTTGCTTGCGAAACTTTAGTTACAACAGGTCAAGTTGTTTTAGCTGGAGAAGTAAAATCGAACACCTATTTAGATGTCCAAAAAATTGCTAGAGATGTTATCAATAAAATTGGTTACACAAAAGGAGAGTATATGTTTGATGGAAATTCTTGTGGAGTTTTATCTGCAATTCATGAACAATCTCCAGATATAAATCAAGGTGTAGATAGAGCAAATCCTGAAGAACAAGGTGCAGGAGATCAAGGAATGATGTTTGGTTATGCAACAGATGAAACTGAAAATTATATGCCTTTGGCTTTAGAATTATCTCATAGATTGTTAATTGAATTAGCAGAATTACGTAGAGAAAATACAGCTATCAATTATTTACGACCAGATGCAAAATCTCAAGTAACTATAGAATATTCTGATGACAATGTGCCTCAAAGAATTGATGCTATCGTGATTTCGACTCAACATGATGATTTTGATGCTTCAGAAGAAGTAATGTTAACTAAAATTAAAAAAGATATTGTAGAAATTTTAATTCCGAGAGTTGTTGCAAAATTACCTGCTAGCATTCAAGGTTTATTTAATGATCAAATCAAATACCACATCAACCCAACTGGGAAATTTGTGATTGGTGGACCTCACGGAGATACTGGCTTAACAGGAAGAAAGATTATCGTAGATACATACGGAGGAAAAGGTGCTCACGGTGGTGGTGCATTTTCAGGAAAAGACCCTTCTAAAGTAGATAGATCTGGAGCATACGCTACTAGACACATTGCAAAGAATGTGGTTGCTGCAGGAGTTGCTACTGAAATCTTAGTACAAGTGTCATATGCAATTGGTGTTGTTGAGCCTATGGGAATCTTTGTAGATACTTACGGTACAGCAAAAGTTGACATGACAGATGGAGAGATTGCTGAGAAAATCACTGAGATTTTCGATATGCGTCCAGCTGCTGTTGAACAAAGATTAAAATTGAGAAACCCAATTTATTCTGAAACTGCTGCTTATGGTCACATGGGTAGAACTCCAGAAATTAAAACAGTTTCTTTCACGAATCAGGGTGTAACCAAAGAAGTAGAAGTAGAAACTTTTACTTGGGAAAAACTAGACTTCGTTGATAAAGTAAAAGCTACTTTCGGTTTATA
>JBGCFX010000193.1:0-3629 GCA_045110395.1 Polaribacter sp. | reverse complement strand
GATTTAGCAGATAAATACGATGCTTTGGTTATGGTAGATGAATGTCATGCAACAGGTTTTATAGGTAAAACAGGAAGAGGAACTGTTGAGTTAAAAAACGTGATGGATAGAGTAGATATTGTTACAGGGACTTTAGGAAAGGCTTTAGGTGGAGCAATGGGTGGTTACACAACAGGTAAAAAAGAAATTATAGAAATTTTACGTCAACGTTCAAGACCTTATTTATTCTCAAACTCTTTAGCGCCATCTATAGTAGGTGCATCTTTAAAAGTTTTTGATTTAATTTCTGATGATACATCTTTAAGGGATAAATTAGAATCGAATACCAATTACTTTAGAACAGAGATGGATAAAGCAGGTTTTGATTTAGTAGGTGCAGATGCAGCAATTGTACCTGTTATGTTATATGATGCAAAACTTTCTCAGGTTATGGCAAATAAGCTTTTAGATAAGGGGATTTATGTAATTGGTTTCTTTTTCCCAGTAGTTCCAAAAGAAAAAGCAAGGATTAGAGTACAGTTATCTGCAGCACATACAAAAGAGCATTTAGACAAAGCTATTTCTGCTTTTAAAGACGTTGGAAAAGAATTAAATATTATTTAGAATTAATAAAAACTTGCAGATTTGTGAATATTTTGTAGATTTGTCTTTGTAGATACGTTTTAAGAGTTTACTTTTGCGTATAATAATAACGAACTTTTAATTTAAAAATTTGATAATGAAACGATTAAAATTAGCTGTGATAGCTTTGTTTACGTTGGTAACAGTTAGTAACGTAAACGCACAAGATGAGAACAACCCATGGGCTGTTGGTTTTGGTGTAAACGTAGTAGACATTTATGGTGGCTCTAGTGTATTAGATAACTTTAAAGATTTACTTGGTAGTGGTGACTGGAATATTTTGCCATCTATATCAAGAGTTTATGCTTCTAAGTATTTAGAGAAAGGATTTGGTATTCAAGTTGCGGGTTCTTTAAATAAAATTGAACATTTTGATAAACCAAATGATTCAGATTTTTTATACTGGTCTTTTGATGCAGTTGCTACATATGATTTAAACTATTTATTTGGAGAAACTGCTTGGTTTGATCCTTATGTTTATTTAGGTGGTGGTTATACTTCTATCGATTCTAAAGGGGAAGGGATGCTAAACGGAGGTTTAGGTGCTAACTTTTGGATAAATGATAATGTAGGTTTGAACTTTCAAACAGGAACTAAAACAGGTTTTGCTGATAACGTTGCTACTCATTACCAAACAACATTAAGTTTAGTATTTAAATTTGGTGGTAAAGATTCTGATAAAGATGGCGTATACGATAAAGATGATGCTTGTCCTGATGTTGCAGGTTTAAAAGAATTTAATGGTTGTCCTGATGCTGATGGTGATGGAATCAAAGATTCTGATGATGCTTGTCCTAATACAGCAGGTTTAGCTGCAATGAACGGATGTCCTGATTCTGATGGAGATGGGGTTGCAGATAAAGATGATATGTGTCCTAATTCTAAAGGAACAAAAGCTAATAAAGGTTGTCCTGATTCAGATGGAGATGGTGTTGTAGATAAAGATGATAGATGTGCAAACGCTGCAGGTCCAGCTGCAAATGCAGGTTGTCCTTGGCCAGATACTGATGGTGATGGTGTATTAGATAAAGATGATAAATGTCCTTCAGTTGCTGGTGTAGCTTCTGAAAGAGGTTGTCCTGCACAAGTAATTAATAAAGCAGATATAGATGTAATTAACTTTACTGCTAAGTCTATATTATTTAATTCTAATAGAGCTTCTTTCAAACCAGGTGTTACTAAGCAATTAAATGCTATTGTAGATATTATGAAGAAAAATTCTAAAGCTACATTTGCTGTAGAAGGTCATACTGATAGTGCTGGTCCAGCTCCTTTTAACTTAAAATTATCTTCTAAAAGAGCTATGGCTGTTAGAGATTATTTAGTAAATCAAGGAATAGATGCTACTAGAATTGAAGCTAAAGGTTTTGGTGAGGGATCTCCAGTAGATTCTAACAAAACAAGAGCAGGTAGAGCTAATAATAGAAGAGTAGAAATTAAAGTAACAAACTAATTAGTTATTTTTATAATATTTAAAAGCCTCATCATTTAGATGAGGTTTTTTTTGTGCATAATAATTACACTTTTAAACAAAAAACTTTTTTAGTTTCAATCAAAAAAATTACCTTTGCAACCTGAAAATGAGAGAGAAATCTCATAATTAAAATAATAACTTAATTAGATACATAATGTCTACAATAACAGGTAAAGTTTCTCAAATTATTGGACCAGTAATTGATGTTGAATTCAATACTGATAATGAACTTCCTAAGATTTACGATTCTTTAGAAATAAAAAAAGCTGACGGCTCTATTTTAGTATTAGAAGTACAACAGCATATTGGAGAAGATACAGTAAGAACCATTTCTATGGATGCTACTGATGGATTAAGTAGAGGTACAGAAGTTATAGCTACTGGTAACCCTATTCAAATGCCAATTGGTAATGATATTTATGGACGTTTGTTTAATGTAACAGGTGATGCAATTGATGGTTTAGGAGATTTGAAGAAAGAAGGTAAAGATGGTTTGCCAATTCATAGATCTGCACCTAAATTTGAAGACTTATCTGTGTCTACAGAAGTTTTATTTACAGGAATTAAAGTAATTGATTTAATTGAGCCTTATGCAAAAGGTGGTAAAATTGGATTATTTGGTGGAGCAGGAGTTGGTAAAACAGTTCTAATTCAAGAATTAATTAACAATATAGCAAAAGGCCATGGTGGTTTATCTGTTTTTGCAGGAGTTGGAGAAAGAACTCGTGAAGGAAATGATTTACTTCGTGAAATGTTAGAATCGGGAATTATAAAATACGGAGAAGATTTTATGCATTCTATGGAAGAAGGAGGATGGGATTTATCTAAAGTAGATAAAGCTGGAATGAGAGATTCAAAAGCAACATTTGTTTTTGGACAAATGAATGAACCTCCTGGAGCTCGTGCAAGAGTTGCATTATCTGGTTTAACAATTGCAGAATATTTTAGAGATGGAGCAGGAGAAGCACAAGGTAAAGATGTACTTTTCTTTGTAGATAATATATTTAGATTTACACAAGCAGGTTCTGAGGTGTCAGCACTTTTAGGTCGTATGCCATCAGCAGTAGGTTACCAACCAACATTGGCAACAGAAATGGGTGCAATGCAAGAACGTATTACATCAACCAAAAAAGGTTCTATTACATCTGTACAAGCAGTTTATGTGCCTGCAGATGATTTAACAGATCCAGCACCAGCAACAACATTTGCGCATTTAGATGCAACAACAGTATTATCTCGTAAAATTGCAGAATTAGGTATTTATCCTGCAGTAGATCCTTTAGATTCTACCTCAAGAATTTTATCTGCAGAAATTTTAGGTGATGAGCATTATGACACAGCAACAGCTGTAAAAGAAATTTTACAACGTTATAAAGAATTACAAGATATTATCGCAATTTTAGGTATGGAAGAATTATCTGAAGAAGATAAATTAGTCGTTCACAGAGCAAGACGTGTACAACGTTTCTTATCTCAACCTTTCCACGTAGCTGAACAATTTACTGGTATACCAGGAGTTTTAGTAGATATTAAA
>JBGCFX010000192.1:0-5413 GCA_045110395.1 Polaribacter sp. | reverse complement strand
ATCTCGTTGTTTTTTTGCTCTTGATAATTCTTCTAATAATGAATTTAATGAGTCATCAGAAGTATAATTTGGATGCAAACGAACATATTTGACCAATTTTGGTTTGTATTGCTCGTAAATTTGCTCTTTTATGTAAATGGCAGATTTTTTAATCAGCTCATTTACAGTTGGCATCACTTTTTTCTTACCAAGAATATCTGCAATTTGGTGTATGTTTAATTGAGATTGATGTTGCAAAGCTTCAAAAATGAGAAACTCATCATCAGCTAAAATAGAATCATCAGAAAAAGCTTCATTTTTGTAAACTATCGTTTCACTTTCTAATAAAAATGCAGATGGCAAAGAAGCTCTATACACTTCTCCCAAAAAACACATGTAATAGTTTGCAATAAATTGCCAATGTTTTAATTGCAACTCATTTACCAAAGGTTTTTCATCTAAAATCTGATGAATTTCTTTGGCTTCATATAAAGTTGGTGCAGTTTGATGAATGTTGAAAACCAAACCTGTATACATTTTTGTTTTACCAAAAGACACAGCAACTCGCATTCCTTTTTGCAAGAAATTGGCTTCTTCTTCTGTTACAGAATAAGTAAAAGTTTTCTGAAGTGGAATTGGTAAAATGAGGTCTATGAAATTCAAAAAAAGAATCAATTATGATTTAAAATCAAAATTACTCTTTTTTTAAGAACATTATTACACACTTTTTAAATATCTAAGATTTTTTTAAATGATTAAACTCCTAGAAAAATATAAAACTCTAATTTAAATTACTTTTTTCTTTTTGACCATAACCAAATAGTAAACTACCTAAAAAAGCCATAAAAAAGGTTCCATGTTGTCGTTCAAAAACACTTTCAACTAAAATATTCATTGCAATTATGAGTATAAAAATACAAAAGAGATAATTATGTTTTTTCCAGGCATCATAAAAAGATGCAAATAACCAAATTAAAAGAATTAATAACCCAAAAATACCTGTACTTAGCCAAGATTCTAGATATTGGTTATGACAATTTACATTTTTTTTAACTCCTAAAGGATAATCAACTTTAATATAAGAGGGGGCTAAAGCAGATTTTGTATCACCAGCTCCAAATCCTATTATTGGAGATTTCTTAATGGTAAGCCAAGATGCTTCCCATATTCTATTTCTATTATCTCCTTTATGCACTATTAATTTTTCGAATCTAGTTGAAGTACTTTTATTCAAATAAAGGCTTGTTCCGTTTACTAAAATAATTAAAAGTACTAAGCCAATTCCTTCTAATAATTTACGCTCATAAATGATTTTCCATATTACTACAACAGCAATAGATACAATAAATGTAGTTAAAATTACCATTCTAGATGCACAGCCATATAAAATGTAAAATGCTAAAAAAATTGATATAATGTAGAATGCTCTATATTTTTTTACCTTAAGAATTAATAGTTCGTAAAATAAATAAAAGAAAATAATAGAGATATATAAACTGTAATATATAATGTTTATTGGTGTGTATTTGTTCACGATTTTTCTTAGAGAAATAAAATCTGATGGTTGGTTAAAATACCCATATAACATCAATAAAAAACAGCCAATAGTAAATGACCACATAATTATCCTAAAAACTTCTTTAGAAATGGGTTTTGTAGATAATATAATTGGTAGTATTAGAAATGGCACTTTATGCTCTATATCTTGTAACCAAAACGTCAAATCTTCGGAATATAAACCACTTAATACAAAAACAAGAAAATAAGCAATCGATGATAAAACAAACCAATTATCTTTAAGTTTAGTCAGTTTTTTGTATTGCTTATGATAGATCCATAAAATGAGATATAAAAAAATAATACCTTTAGCAATATCTATAGACATTGTCAAAAAAAAGGCAAAAAAAGGTAAAAGAATATCTGGTTTATAGTGGAAGTAAGAAAGTAAACGTTTTAACATAGAGTTTCATTATAGGAAAATAAAAGTTTTAAAACCATTTATAAAAACTAAATTCTTTACTATTCTTCATCAGAAATCTGTTTATGTTCTTTAATTTTACGTGTTCCTTCATACAACTCATATTTTACAAATTTACAATCTAAATCTGCATTTTTAAGTGCAATTCTTTTAGAAGTTCGTAATCCTACAGATTTTAAAGCATCTGTATCTGAAGTAATTAACCAAGCTGTAGAACCTGGATAGTTGTGTTTTAAAGTATCACCAATTTTCTTGTAAAACTCTTCTGTATCTATATTTAAACGCTCTCCATAAGGTGGATTGAACAAAATAGTAGTATTCCCAAAAACTTCTTTAGTAGAGTTGAAAAAATTGACATGATGTACGCCAATAAACTCATCTAAATTGGCATTTTCTACATTTGCTTTTGCTTTCTGAACTGCAGATGGTGCTTTGTCAAAACCCATAATTTTAAAATGAGAAGAACGAATTTTCTTTAATAAAGAATCTTGAATTGTAAAATACAAATCTTCGTCATAATCTTTCCAATGCTCAAAAGCAAACAATTTTCTGTTGATGTTTGCTGGAATATTATTGGCAATCATAGCAGCTTCAATTAAAATAGTTCCTGAACCACACATTGGGTCTATAAAATTTTCATCACCTGTATAACCAGACAATAAAACCATACCTGCAGCCAAAACTTCGTTAATTGGTGCTATATTAGTGGCTGTTCTGTAACCACGTTTATGCAAAGAATCTCCAGAAGAATCTAAAGAAACTGTTAACCAATCTTTCTGAATATGAACGTGAATCTTAACATCTGGGTATTTTAAGTCTACATTGGGTCTTTTACTATATTTATGCCTAAAATAATCTGCAATGGCATCTTTAGATTTTAAAGAAATATAATGCGAATTGGTTGTAAAGTTTTTAGAATTAACAACTGCACCAATTGCAAAAGTGCCATCTGTTTCTAAATAATTTTCCCATTTTATTTTCTGAATAGATTCATATAAATCTTCTTCATCATAAATTTTACAAACTTTAATAGGTTTTAAAATTCTAACAGCAGTTCTTAAAGCAATATTTGCTTTGTACATAAAACCTGTATCACCTCTAAAAGAAACGCTTCTAACCCCTTCTTTTATATCTTGTGCACCTAATTTTCTGAGTTCATCTGCCAAAACACCTTCTAGACCAAAAAGTGTTGTTGCTGTCATTTTAAAATCTTTGTTCATAGTGCAAAGGTAGTTGTTTATGTGTGAAGTTGGAAG
Organism: Polaribacter sp.; assembly: GCA_045110395.1. Classification (GTDB taxonomy): domain Bacteria; phylum Bacteroidota; class Bacteroidia; order Flavobacteriales; family Flavobacteriaceae; genus Polaribacter. The sequence continues at coordinate 2,200 of JBGCFX010000192.1, read as the reverse complement.
TAAGGAAGTTAGAAGTTTTGAGTGATAATTTAAAGTTTATAAGACAAAATTATTTTCTTAATAGTAAGTTTTAACTACTTTTACAGACTTTTAAAATAATGGAAACAAAAGATTGGTTTACAGATTGGTTTAATACTTCTTATTATCATATTTTATATAAAGATAGAAATGATGAAGATGCACAATTATTTATGAAAAATATTACTGCATTTTTAGATTTACCAAAAACAACTCATATTTTAGATTTACCATGTGGAAAAGGGCGACATTCTGTGTTTTTAAATTCTTTAGGTTATAAAGTTACTGGTGGAGATTTAGCTGAAAATAGCATTAAAATTGCCAAAGAATTTGAAAATGATACTTTACATTTTAAAGTGCATGATATGCGTACTTCTTTTAATAATAAGTATGATGCTATCTTTAATTTATTCACCAGTTTTGGTTATTTTGATGATGACAAAGAGGATGTCAAAATTCTAGAAAACATAAAAAATGGCTTAAACAAAGGTGGTTTTTTTGTATTTGATTTTTTAAATGCAGAAAAAGTAAAACTAAATTTAGTTGAAACAGAAACTAAAATTGTAGACAATATCAATTTTAATATAAAAAGAGAAATTAAAAATGGGTTCATTTATAAACACATTTCTTTTTTTGCTGATGGAAAAAATCATTCTTATACAGAAAAAGTAAAGTATTTAGATTTGGCAAAAATGACTTCTTTCTTTGAAAAAGTAGGTTTTAAAATTACAAATGTCTTTGGTAATTATAATTTAGATGCATTTACATCACAAACTTCAGATCGCTTAATTTTAGTCGCAAAATGAGTTATATCCTTTTAATAGCATCTGTTTTTATTGGTTCTCTTTTAGTTTTTATCATAAAACCAAATAAGAAAATTGTTCGTTTATTATTAGCTTTTAGTGGGGCTTACCTTCTATCTGTAACTATTTTACATTTATTACCAGAAGTATATACTGAATCTACAGATTATAAAAGAATAGGAATCTTTATTTTAGTTGGTATTATCATTCAATCTGTGTTAGAATCTTTTTCTAAAGGTGCAGAACATGGACATATTCACATTCATTCTGATGGCAAAGAATTTCCTACTTTATTATTCTTTAGTTTGTGTTTGCACGCTTTTTCTGAAGGATTACCCATTCATAATTCTGATAATAATTTATTGTGGGCAATTGTAGTGCATAAAATACCCATTGCAATTGTGCTGACTACTTTTTTAATTCACACTAAATATTCTAAAAAAATAGTCTTTGTTTTTTTAATTGTATTTGCTTTGATGAGTCCCTTAGGAGTTCTTTTGGGTGATAAAATTCCTTTTTTCACGACTTATGCTACAGAAATAACAGCATTTATTATTGGTGTTTTCTTACATATTTCCACAATTATTCTTTTTGAAAGTACTGAAAATCATAAATTTAACTTACAAAAATTTATGGCAATACTTCTAGGAGTTTTGTTAACTGTCTTTACTTTATAGTTTTTACTTATATTTATGGAAGTGAATATACCTACTTGTAGGTATGTGAGTGTTTTTAATATTTTGGATATTTGTTAGGTATTAAAAAATAATGGTAAAGATGAGTAAGGAATTATACATTTTAGAAAAAATAAAAGCCCAATCTTCGGATAATTCAAACTTATGTTGGGCTGCTTGTCTAGAGATGATCCATAAAATTACTAATAATTCAAGTCCAATTAACTTTCAGTCTGTAGCAGTTCAGAGTTATAAAACAAGTGTGTGTTACTCTGACTTAGGTCTAAATTATCAATCAAATAATATTGTAATTAAAGAAAGTTGTTTAGCTCTTGTTTTTAAAGATTATGGTTTAAAAATTACTAAAAAACATGATTATATAAAAGATTTTAATTTTTATTTTAACCATTTAAATAATACTGGTTTACCTTTACTTTTAGGAATTAATACTGGGCAAGGAATTGTTACATATGGACATTTAGTTTTAGTTTGTGGTTATGGTTACTGTGGAGAAAATAAATATCTACTCACTTTTTTTTTTTTTTTAGAAATTTTACAAAAGTTTTGGATATTTGAAGATAGCACATTCTTATATAGAAATAACGAAAGTATTAGATTGTGAGCAGTAAAATAACTAGAAAATAGGCCAATTAATAATGAAAAAAAAAAAAAAAAAATCTCTAATAATTCTCTTTTAAAATTTAC
>JBGCFX010000191.1:0-2520 GCA_045110395.1 Polaribacter sp. | reverse complement strand
CGTAGGATTTTTCATCAAATACTCAATAGTTCGTCTTGCCATGGCAAGCTCTCTATCTGTAGTATAGTGACTTAATTGATTTACATATGCCTCTGCTTGGTAAGGAATCCGTTCTCTATCTCCATCTACATACAACCCATTAAAAGTGGTTGCTTTGATAGAGTATTTAGATAAACCCCAAACTTGGTTTAAAATATCATTATCACTTTTAAAGCTACTTGCTTCTTCATCCCAATAGGTATGGAAAGCTAATTGGGTAAAATCGTTTGTTGAAACTTTACCTTGAACTCCTTCTATTTCTGCATATCTAAAAGGCACTAAAGGAGGAAAACCATCTGGTAAAGGCACTGCTTTATTTGCTCTTGTGTTTCTTTCATCAGTTTGAACCTGAATTTGATATTGAGTTTGACCAGGTTTTACATCTACTTTAATTTCTTGATAACGAATGTTACTTTTCTTAGGGATAATTCTTCTCACATTCCCTTTATCATTTATCATTTCACCAACTCTAACTGTAAGTGTATGTGGCGTTTTTGCAGTATAATTAAAATCCATCGTTGCAAAAGCAGCTTTACCAAAATCGATAAAATAGAAATTATCTCTTTTTTCGAATTTTACTGGTTTTACTTTTGTGGTAATGAATTTATTTTCTGTTGAAATAATATAACTATCACTTTTACCAGTTGTAAATTTTTGTGCTTCTGCATAATCTACTAATCTGTTGGCTTCATCCCAAATTCTAACTTTCCAGAAATAGGTTTTACCAATTTCTAATTCAGTTCCTGCATATTCAACATCAGTAGATTTTGTTGATGCTACTCTTTTACTATCCCAAACATCGCCATTATTAGCATCTATACTAGCTTTGTTTGATGCTACTAAAATTTGATATGCGCCTTGGAATTTTGCTCCTAAAGGAACTGTCCAACCAAATTCTGGTTTTAAATCGAAAACTTTAACATCAGAACCAGGTTCTCTGATTAATTCTACCGTTAAATCTGAAGGTGCAGCTCTAAAATGATCACTATTCCTCTTGATTAACTCATCCGTCTTTGCTCTTAAATTTGCTAAAACTTTTCTGTATTTTCTTTTACCAACTAAGTTTTTAATTTCTTGTGGGTCTTTCTCTAAATTGTACAATTCTTCAATTGTTTTATCATTTACATACCTAAAATATTTCCATTTTTTAGTACGTACACCTTCACTTGGGGGAATATTATCAAAATCCCAAATATGTTCTATTAAAACAGTATCTCTTGCAATAGTATTGGTTTCTTTGTTTACAATTGGCATTAAACTTTTTCCTTGCCAAGATTTTGGCGCTTTTACACCTGCTAAATCAACGATAGTTTGAGGTACATCAATATTCAATACCATATCATCTACGTCTTGATGCTTATTTACTCTTGGATCAAAAACAATTAAAGGCACTCTAATTGAGTTGTCATACATCAACCACTTTCCTGCAAATTGGCGTTCTCCTAAAAAGTATCCATTATCACCCATTACAATGATAACTGTATTTTTATCTTGCCCTTTTTCTTTTAGTTTTTGACGGATTTTTTTGATTTCTAAATCAACCCCAGAAATCATTCTGTAATATCCTTTTAAACTATGTTGGTATTTTTCTGGAGTGTCATATCTCCACGTCCAACGCAATCTATTAAAACCATCTCTAACAATTTTTGGTTGCGCTTCAAAATACTTATCATCTCCTAATTCTGGATCAGGAATGGTAGTATCTTCTAACATAGCGTCTAATGGTTGTTGCCAAAAATATTGTTTTGGAGCACCATCATGTGCATGAGGAGCGCTAAAGCTTAATGACAAACAGAAAGGTTCGTTATTATCTGCATTTTTATCTATAAAGTCTATTGCTTGTTGACCTGTATATCTTGTTAAGTGAACGGTTTCTCCGTTTAATTTTTTGTAGTAATAACCTCTTCTATCTTTAAAACGGTTGTTTCTATCATAAGATTCATACTCGTCAAACTGCTTGTCTAAATGGTTGTATCTTGTTCCGTATTTACCATAAAAACCTGTATAATAACCATTATCTTTTAACAGCCTTGGATATGAATTATCCATATACTCATCTCTAACATTTCCTGTTTGAAAGTTAAAATTATGAGATCTCTCGTACAAACCTGTTAAAATACTAGTTCTACTAGCGGCGCAAATTGGTGTAGTTACAATTGCTGTGTTAAAATAAGTCCCAGATTTTGCTAAATCATCCATTTCTGGAGTTTGCACAAATTTATTACCTGCATAACCAATAGCATCAAAGCGTTGATCATCAGTTAAAATAAAAATGATATTTGGTTTTTCTGAATTTGATTTTTTTTGAGCAGTTACAGTATTTAAGCTATAAATGGCACAAATTACTATTAGTAAAAAACGTTTTTTCAACATATCTTGTTTAGTTAAAATATTATTTATTTTGATTGTAATTTTAAAAAGTTATAAGCCGTTAAATATAAAAGCTAGATTATTCAATTGTATCCTGTCCTATCCTGAAAA
>JBGCFX010000190.1:0-34734 GCA_045110395.1 Polaribacter sp. | reverse complement strand
TTAATTTATATTTTTCTAATGATTTAGGTAAATCTCCTTCCGAAGAAATATAAACATTCCCATATTTTTTTGCTGTTTCTATAAGTTTCAATTTGTCTTCATCACTAATTCCACTTTGTCCAATATCATGAAAAGCCCCCCAAGAAACATATCTAAATAAAATAAATGGCTTTTTCAAATCTATACCTACCTTTTCAAGTATTCTCTTATCAGGTGTAAATCTTTTTTTATGCAGGTAAAAAAGTTCCATAAATGCTTTAATCTTAAAATGATTTTTACCCATATCTTTATAAAAAGATTCAGGAGTTATTATCATATCAGAAAATGACTTGTATAGTAACATGTTTGCTTTTGCATGTTCTGTGTCTTCAAATGTAATATGTGGTTTTCTAAATAAAAAACAATTATGAGCTGCATAACTAGAAGAAAAGCTAACAACAAGATCTGGTTTAAACTTTAAAAATTGCTTAAACATTAAAAAATCTGCATAAATTACATAAAGTATTTTACCAATAATTCCTTTGCCAATAATTCCTTTACCCATATTATAAAACGGTAATTTCATTTCATTTAGCAATGAAAATGAAACATCTTTATCCCTAGCTGTTATATGAATTTTATGTCCTTCTTTTTTCATATGAAAAATAAAGTTCTTAAAATAATGAACATTAGCTGGGTGAGCCATATCTACAATTATTCTCATATTACTAAATCTTGTAATTCTTCTTTTGTTGGGTAACTAATTAATACTGCTCTTCTAGGACCATGATATACAAACATTGAACCTGCTGCTGAAGCTGAAGCATAACCCGTTTTTATAGCTTCTGATAAATCTGACAAGCCTCCTGCGCCACCAAGAGCAACCACAGGAATTTTAACGCTTTTGGAAACTTTTTCTATCAACTCCAAATCATATCCATTCATTAAACCATCTTGATCGATAGAGTTCAAGATAATTTCACCTGCTCCTAAATCCTCTATTCTCTTAGCATAAGTAACTGGGTCAATCCCGGTAGATTTAGTTCCGCTATAAATATAAACTTGTTGACCTTTGAAAAGCTTCTTTTTCACATCAATTGATACTACAATAGTTGAGCTTCCAAATTCATTAACTGCATCTTGTATTAGTTCTGGGTTTTGAAAAGCAAAAGTATTCAAAACAACTTTTTCTGCTCCAGCATTAATAATTTCCTTAATATCAGCAATAGTTTTTATTCCACCACCAACACTAAAAGGCATATTTGCTTCTGCTCCTACATTTTTAACAAAATCTAAAGAAACTTTTCTATTTTGTTTATTAGCAGTAATATCTAAAAAAACTAATTCATCTGCTTTTAAGTCATTAAAGATTTTCACCGCATTTATAGGGTCACCTATATACCTATGATTCTTAAATTTAATACTCTTAACTAAACCTAAGTTTCTTAATAACAAAGTGGGTATAACTCTTGGTCGATACATAGTTTATATTTTTTGCACGAAATTCTTTATCAACTTCAACCCTTTTCCATGACTCTTTTCAGGATGAAACTGTGTTCCATAAATATTGTTTTTTTGAATAATAGATGTGAAATCATAAGAATAGTTAGTAGTTCCTAATATATCATTTTTGTCATCGCATTTTATATGATAGCTATGAACAAAATAAAATAGCTCAGATTGAGATATCCCATGCAATAATTGATTTTCTTTTTCTATTTTTATAGAATTCCACCCCATATGTGGCACCTTAAACCTAAGCTTATCCTTAACATTAAAATTTACCACTTCTGCATCAAACCAAGAAAGTCCTTTTACATTTCCCTCATTAGAAAACTTTGAGAACAATTGCATGCCTAAACAAATACCTAAAATCGGAGTTCTTTTATCTATAACCCTATCTTGAAGTAAATCAATTAAATCTAGCTCTTTTAAACGTTTCATTCCATTAGAAAAATGCCCTACCCCTGGAAGAACTAACTTTTCTGCACTTTCAATATCTTTTTTTGATGAGCTTATAATAACTTCGTTATGCACTCTTTTAAATGATTTATAAACAGAGCCTAAATTCCCCATTCCATAATCAATAATTACAATCATTTTCGTTCTTTATTAAATTCTTCCCAATATTTTTTTATACTCTTTGTATGATTTACCCCATATTTTAAATAAAATATATGTGGAAATATATTAAGGTTACAAGCAATTTTTATAAACCATCTCATCGATTGTATTAATGGAAAATAGGTAGGATAACTTAAAAATGATTTGTTTGGTGATTTCATTATTACGTCAAACTCCTCTTTACTTAAACCTAATTTATTTATTGTATAATCTACTATACCTTCTTCAACAGGATAAGGTGTATTAACCTCTTCTAAAGCTTCTTCTCTTGACATATCATTAGATCTAATTTTTGCAGAACATTCTCTTTTTCTTTTATCTATTGAGAATTTTTCGTTTAAATAATATGATTGAAAGAATTTAGTAAAAATAGATTCATGATGATGACCTCCAGGATCTTCCCAACCTAATTCTTTTTTATTTAATTCTTTTGCCATGGCTTTACTGTAATCCATATACTCAAGAGGTCTAACCATCTTAACTCTTCTAATAAAAAAGTAATAAAAAACTTGAAAAAGAGATAAAATAGGAAAGCTTTTTGCTTTCAATTTTCCAAGTTGTTTTTGAACACTCCTCAAATAACGTCCATCATGATAAGTCCATCCCAAAGGAGTAGTTCCTTCTGCTCTAGAAGCCTGTCCTTCTATTATATACTTTATATTTTCTTTGGCTGCAACTTTTAAAAGAACAGAGATAATTGCATAATCTGTTGGTACTTCTGCATCTGGTGTTGAAGACTTTAAAAAAGCAACCTGCATATCTTTAAATTCTTCCCAATCAGCTACTAGAGTATATAAATCAATACCCAATTTATTTGTAGCATTTTTTATATTTTTTACCGCTATTTCAGAATTCCAACCATTATCAAAATGAACCGCTAGTGGTCTTAAACCTAATTGTTTCACTAAATGTAAGGTATAAGTACTATCTGTACCTCCACTTACCCCTACAATACAATCATACTTCTTTCTTTTACCATTCTTTTTAATTTTCCCTACAATTTCATCTAATAAACGTTTCCCTTCACTATCTGATGGGTATTCTTTCATAATTTCATCGTTTATTTTACAATAATTACAAACCCCTTCATCATCAAAAAAAATTTCGGGTACAGTTGTATCTAATATACACTTTGAACATATTTTTTTTTCCATATTTATTTTATTTTTAAGTTCGTGATTAATTTTCTAAAAATAGGTAATAAGGTGAATCTAAACATCATCATATTAAATTTAAATTCTAAATTATCTCTTTCCAGTCTATTTAAATTATAATTTTCTAGATTATTATTAATACCAAGAAAAATAAGATCTCTTTTATTTTTAATACAAAAGCTATTTTCAAATGATACATCTGCTTTCTCTCCAAAGGGGTATGAAAAAGATTTTATTTTATATTTAAATTTTTTTTCTAAAAAATTAATAGATTCTAAAATTTCATTTTCAAAATTAATATAATCAAGTCTCGAAAAAACAGGGTGCGTCTTTGAATGGGATCCTATATCAAATCCTCCTTTAATTAATTCTTTAACTTGTTGAGAGGATAAATAAGGTTTTTCGTTTTCTAGAAAGACATCCAATTGCCCAATTTTTGCTTCATCCCATAGAAAATTTGCAATATTGTCTTTTTCTTTCATAGGTCAAGTTCTATAACTCCACTCCAAAAAAGTCTCATTCTTCTTTATTGAGATTAATTTAAATTCTTTTGTAATCTTATTAATTAGACCTTGTTTATTTTCTTTTGTTTTATTTAATGCTGCTAAGATAACATTTCTCCACATAAGTTTTTTATTATCAATAAAATCAGACATTAAATAGAAAGTGGCAGTAATATTTTCTTCTTTTAATATTGGGGCTATTATTGTATAATTCTCCTTAAAGCCATCATCAAAAGTCAAAACTAATTTATTTATCATTTCCTTTTTAAGCTTTATTAGATTATGTGCTTCTTGCAAAGATATAATCTCGTATTTACTCTTCAAAAACTTAATATGGTTTCTAAATTCTTCTGGATTAATACTTTTATTTTCAAAATAAAACGTCTTATTTTCTTTATTAGATACCATATGATAATAAACTATTCTTAGACTATCTTTTTTATAATTTAAAAGTCTATCATTTAGTTTTGGATTATTTAATAGTAAATTGCCGCTAATTTTTATTATTTGATTTATCATTTGAAAAAACTAATATCTCACTTAAAGTATTAACAAAAATTTTATCTAAGTCTGTTTCCTCAGTATAATCCAAAATTTTCTCTTCTCTTACGTAAGATTTCATTCTATTATTCTTGATAAAATACCTTAATTTAATATCATCAGTAATAATCCAATCAACATTTCTTACGTATTTAAAGGTTCGTTGTTGTTTAATACCTTTTAAAACTTCCCCTTGGATTAATTTATTCAAAACTAAATCGTAAACTTTTTCAGCCCCGATTATACCTTTCATAAATAAATCTCCATATGTATCTTCTTTTAGAATAGGCATTAAATAATGCTTTAATATTTTTCCTCCATCTATTCTCTCATTCATTTTCATTAATGTTCCTCCAGCAAAATTAGGCCTAAAGTCCCCTACAGCTCTCATAATTGTTTTATTTCCATTGTAAAATGGAGATATTCCACTGTGATAATTTAGACAAAGTTTTACAGAATTAATAATTTTAGACTTAGCTATATCTCCTCCTAAAAAACAAATAACATCTATATGGTTATCTTTAATTAATTTTAAACAAATATCACTATTTACAGTTTCAACATTATGGACTATATTCTGTGGAATTTTGTCATACAATTCCCCATACTTTTGAAAATATTTCTTTTCATTTTTCTCAATTATTTTATTTAGGCCTATTGAACTGAATTTATTATAAATTATACTTAGCCCCTTTAAAAAAAACCAAAAAAAACCATACATCAATAACCTTTTTTTTTTAATTATTTTAGTAATATTTTTATCTAATTTTTCTTGAGGATGAATAACTAGTTTTACATTGTGCTTTGTATATAATGTATACGCCCAGTATTTATGATGTAAATCTTTATTGGTTATTAAAGCAATATTCATTCAGTATATTTTATCTAATTTTAAACGCCTTATATATTCTTTTTCTATGGAAATTATTTATAAATTTTGACAAGTCTTTGTCTACATTTTTTTTGTCATTTTTTATCATTGAACTTAAATACCCCATAAAAAAGGCAGCTCCATTGATAAGCCACGGTTTTTCTTTCACTCTAACAAGAGATCTCACAAATGCTAAAAACAAGTTACACCCGTTTTTATAATTAGACTTACCAAATTTGTAAGTCAAACTTACTGAGCTATAATCGCTGGCTGCTGGTCTGTAATGCTTAACTCCAATATCTAAATTTTTAGTTTTCCATCCTTTATAGAATATTTTCATTTCATCCAATCCATCCCAACCAAAAACAGGAATTAACCCATTAATATCCTGAAAACACTCTTTTTTATAAGATTTCAAAGCACCTCTTACATGATAATCTAAATCGTATTTTGCAACCCATTCTTCATTTTCTAGTTCTTTTATATACCCACCTACTAAACCTAACTTTGGATCAGATGAAAAAGCCTTAAAAATGTTTTTAAAATAGTTTGGAGGTAATTCTAAATCTGCATCAATTTTAGAAATAAAGCTAACTCTTTCAAGTTTCACAAAATTAAACCCATAATTAAAAGCCTCTATAACTTTAGAGCCTTGTATCTTTTTATCTTCTGACTTACGGTACAAATATTCAATCCAATTATATTTATGTGAATATTCATTTATTATCAAAGAAGAATTATCAGTAGAGTTATCATCAACCATAACCAATTTTTCTGGCAATAGTGCTTGCTTTACTATCGAATCCAAGTAGGTAGATAAGTATTTTTCTTCATTGTATACCGGAGTGATTATTATATAACTCATTCTTAAATTCTTAAATTCCATCCAAAAATCAAAAGCAAAAATACTATAAAAGTTGCTGAATAAATTGTTTTATTTGTTTTTATTATTGCAGTGTTTTTGTTTATTAAATCCAGATAATAGAAAGAAACAAAATAAACCAATATTAAATGAGGGGAGTTTAATCGTAATTCAAAAGCCTCTAATATAACAGATAATGCAAACATTTCAAGTATTACAAAAATACTAATAGCTAACAAGATAATTTCCTTTCCTTTTAATAATTTTAAAAAGCCAAGCCAAAAAAAAACACTCAGAAAAACCCTCATACCCAATCCAACTCCATAAAATGATTGTTGAAGTCTTCCTACCAATGAAGTGTATGAAGGTAAGGGTCCAAAAAAACCTGAAATAAAGGAAACTACATAATTAAAAGTACTAGCTTGTATTCCTGAAAGGTATTCTGCTCTTTCGCTTACTTGATCAGCATCACCATAATACCTATCTCCTATCGATTGAATATCCTCTAACAAAAATATAACTGCAAAAATTATTAAAGGCACAATTACTAAAAGGCTAATTAAACCTTTTCTTTTTGAAATAATTATAGATATAAATATTGCAAAAATTATCATAAACATTACAGCAGGTCTAAAAAAATATAAAGTTATGAGAAATATTATTGCAAGAAATAAAGAAATTAAGTTTTTTCTTTTTACGAATTTAGTAAAAAACTCAAAAAACAGAACAACAAACATTGTAAAAAAGGTTTCTTTCATCCCTGTTGAGTATAGGTAAATAACAAATGAAGATAATCCATAAACTAAAGATGCATAATATGCATATTTTTGAGACATAAAAAACAAAGCCATTCTATACAATGAAGCTATAGTTATAATACCTGCTAGAATATTGAATATATTAAAAGTAATTGTTGATGGATATATAGCATAAGCTAAACTTGTAAAAAAAACAGCCCCAAAATCTTCTATATCATTTGTCAAAATGAAATACTCACTTTCTTCTATAAAGTTACCTTTATTAATTTTAATAGCAAATTCATGGTATTGTAAGCTATCAATTGCACTAAACTCAAAAAAAGAACCTGTTTCATTATAGTAGAACATTTTAAAAAGCACTAAAAAAAACAAGGAAAAAAAAACACAAATAAATATAAGACTTCCTAGATTTTCTTTTTTTTTTCTTAAACTTTCGCTAACTGTTATATAGAATAAGAATAAATAACTTAGATTTATAATTATAGCTATGTAAGAAATCTGGTTTTCAAATTTCAAAGCTAAAATGACCCCAGTTAAAAGCATAAAAAAACTAAATAATGCCCAATTATTCAGATACTTTAATAAATTCATAAATTGATGATTTTTTTGATTTCTTTGATAGTATTTTCTAATGCATTATCCTTCCATAAAGGATTTACTAAACTATTATTTATAGTTGACTCATACTTTATTTTGTCGAAATGATAAATAGTTTTTAAAAGTATAAAGCCTGAATCAGGAACTGCCATAATACTTCTATAGCCCGACAAAGGAACAACAAAAGTTTTTAAATTGAAAGCTGCTCCTTCAAATAGTAAAGTCGAGTGAACACCAATTTGAATTGAACAAAAGTCAAAAAAATCATATGTATCTTTTTCGTCAGAATAAATCTTAATATTTGTAGTCTCAACTAAACTTTTATAATGTTCTTTTTCTTCAAATTCTAAAGGGTGTAACTTATAGTGAAAATTGTAAGTTTTTTGTATTAATGCTAATTTATTTATAAAACTAATTAATTCTAAACCAATTGTCCATTGAGAAATAACAAGTATATTATTTTCTGAGTCATACGTTTTATCTCTTTTTATTTTCTGCTTTTTCTGCATATAAGGAAAACCTGTTATTATTGATTTTGCATTAACAGGTAGTTTTATGCATTTTTGCCAACTTTCTCCCCATACAAATAAATACTTTGGAAAAGTATCTGTTGTTAAATCTTTATTATAATAATAAGCAATATGATCAAAACCTATTGCTCCATGTTGAAGCTCTATAGTAGGTATATTTGACTGAGATGCAGACCTAATAAACATTTTCTTTTCAATAGAATAAGCATCAACACTAACTAAACACCTTGGGTTTACTTTTTTTATAATTTTATTTACTCTTGGATATAAAAATTTATATTTTCTTAAAGAATTAGTGAATGCTTTAATTAAATCTATATCTACTAAAAATATTCTTTTTATCTCTTTTTTGTAAAATTTTATACTTTCTTTTTCTTCTTTAGATAAATTATACCAAAATAGATAGTTTGAAAAACCTGATCCTAAGTCTAAAATATCTAAATATTTAATTTTTTTTGTCTTACTCGGTTTTAAATGAGAAAAGTTAATGGGCATTTCTATTGTTAAAGTTTTATAATTATCTTCATTAAGCTTATCTATGATGTCATCAGTATAAATATCTTCATAAAAATCATTAAAATGTATTCTTCTAGGGTGGTTTAGAAATAAAAAATCTGATTTACTTTTTATAGTATATTTATTAAAGTTTAATAAAATTTTAATAAATTGTTTAAAAAGTAGCGAAAACATATACTTTTTTTTTGATCTAGAATTAGAATAAATCGTTCTAGCTTTCTTTTTTTTTATATCTTCTAATGTTTTATAACGAATAAAATCCCATATTTTAATTCCTTGAATTTCAAACTCAAATAAAGAATTAGATTTTTCAAAATCTAAAAATTTTTTTTCTATCGAGTTACTTTCCATTATATTTTTTTTGAAAGATTATATTTTTATACATTATTACTGTAATTAATGATAATAAAACAATTTTTATAATTAATATTAGTAAATAATTTTCTAAAAATCTTTTAATCCAGAAAAACATAAATACTGTTAATACTAGTAATAAAAAGTTTGGTAATAATGTTTTTAGTTGAATAATTTTTTCAGTTTTAATTATAAATTTAGAATTAAGATAATGAAAACAAAATAAGAACAAATAAGATATTAATGTTGTAACTGCTGCTACTTGATACCCATATTTTGGAATAAAAATATAATTTAAAGAAATATTAATAATTCCGGCAAGCACTGTAAAAATAGCAATTAAATATGTTTTCTTATGGTAAAACGAATACCCTACGTATATAACGTAAAAAAAATATAAGACATAAGAAATTATTACTATTGGAACAATTTCTAATGAAGAAGAATATCTAATATCAGCCAATAAAACTACAAGTTCTTTCGAAAAAATAATTAATACAAAAGCCAACATATATATCATTTTAGAATATTTTTTTATTAATGAATCTATATCTGAAAACAACTTGGCATTTAATTTTTCATAAAAAACTGGAGTCCAAGCTCTAAGTATAGCCATCGCTATTATATTTTGTATCATTCCAATTTGATAAGCAAAACTATACAAACCAGTTTCCTTTTCTCCAACCAATTGACTAATAATGATCTGATCAAAAGTAGCTAATACAAACTGCGATAAGAGATGAAAAACAAGGGGAATACCAAAAAGTAAAGAAAACTTTATATGCTTTTTTTTAAAACCTGCTTTAGATATTTTAAGTATTGAATGTGTTGAAAAAACGAAAAATGAAAAATATACTAAAAGTTGACCTATTACTTGTCCATATTCCCTATTATTATTTAAAAAATAAGTTATTGGTATGGAACAACATAAAATAGAAATTGATCTAATTATGTTTAGTTTAGAAAAAAGTTTACTTTGTTTAGATGCTTCTAGATAAGATTGTAATATTTCAAAAGTAGAAGAAAAAAAAGCTACTAAAATTCCAATATAAATTAGAGTTTCACTAAGATTAAAAAAGTTGCTTAAATAATTATTAAAAATAGATAAAAGGATACTTAAAAAAACACTCCATATCAGTATGAATGTAAAACTACTTCCAAAATATTCTTTAAAATCAGTTTTATCATCATAAAAGTATCTACCAACAGCTCCTCTAACTCCAAGCCCAAAAACAACTACAAATACAGCAACAAAAGAATTAAAGACTGCTAATACACCATACTCTTCTGGTGTTAACAAACGTGTAAAAATTGGTATACTAATAAAAGCTAACCCCTTAGCAAGAATATCTGCAGTTACATAATTCTTTCCATGATCTAATAGTTCAAAAAAATCGTTACCTAGTTTTTCTCTTATATTATTTTTTAGCTTTTTCACAAAGTAAATACCTTAGAATAATTAAATTTATTTGATTCTAATCATCTAAACCAGTCTTAGAAACATTGTGTCTCAACTTCCAATTTCCTTCTTCATCTTTGTCCCATAAGTGAGGTGATCTAAATTTATCACATAATTCATGGAAATATTCTGGTTCCATATCAATATATTTCATAATATCATCAAAATATCTATCTGGGAATTCACCATCAAAACGTCTTACAAGAGCCTGACCTTCTTCTCTAGTTAAATGTCTATTTCTTATTTCTTGAGCAGCATCATAAGTAGCTCTACCTATACCAAACTTAATAAAGGTTGTGTAAAAGTGTAGGTCATCAATTTTATCATCAATACCACTATACTTGCTAAAAGTTCCTTGAGTTCTATGTGGTCTTGCTTTAAATCCTGTATTTTCTACAGCATAATAATAAACTTCTTGAGGCGTCCATTTTAAATAATACCCTAAATAATGAACTTCTATATTTGCTTTTTCTAAGTCTTCAATTTTTGGAGGTAGAAAAGACATTAAATCACTTAATCTAACATCATATTTTTCCATTAACTCTTTAATTGATACTCCAGCTAAAAATACTTCATCTAAATTATCAAAACTAAAATAAGATTTATCTCTTAAAGAACTAGTGTTATCTGCAATAGGGTTTCCATACTCAGCTTCATTTTCACCATAAAACACTAAGTTTATTCCATGTTGAGCTGCAATCTTAGGTGCTAAATTTTTTTGTCCTAAAATAAATGTTTGGAAAGGGTGTAATAAGTTTTCAATAGATAATCTTGTTAGTAATTTCATAACTTTTCCATTTCTATAAAACGAAATATTATCGAAACCGCTATCTAACCAATTTTTCCAATTTTTTAGGCCATAATCTGTATAAAGTATAGGGGGCCAAGTAACTGTTAAAGGGTTCATATTATATTTATACTTTAATACGTGTGCTTGATAAGCACTATCTTTACCACCACTTCCCGGTACTAAACAGTCATAAGAACCATCATTTTTTCTGTGTTTATCTAGAAGTTTAACCAATTCTTCTTCACGCATACCCCAATCAATATTATCTTTGATTTCTGCAGTTTTACAAGCATCGCAAATACCATCATCATCAAAGTTCATGGTTGTTTTTTTACTTTCTTTAGTGTGCTTAAACTCAACAGCAGATGTTGGTCTTTGATTAGACATTACACATTTAGTACAAAATGTTACTTCATTTGGTAAGCCATAATAAGCTTCTAATTTATTTTTCTCTGACATTATAGTAATTTATTAATTAAAGCCCAATTTTTATATATAGATATTCCTTTATCTGCACTTTTCTCTGGGTGAAATTGAGTTGCAAATATGTTATTTTGTGTTACTGAAGAACAGAATTCTATACCATCATAATTTGTATTTGTTAAAATACAGATATCATTATCTGGTTGCACGTAATATGAATGTATGAAATACATAAATTCATGATTTTTTATATCTCTTAAAGGTGTTTCTTCCCAAGATTTTTTTAACTTATATACTTGATTCCAAGTAATGTGTGGAACCTTTATTTTTCTATCATCAAATTTTTCTGGAAACTTTTTTATTATACCCGATATTAAATCTAAACCATTTCCGGAACCAAACTCTTCACTCTTTGTAAAAAGTAATTGAAGACCAAGGCAAATACCAAACAAAGGCGTTCCTGAACTTACTTTACTTTTTATAACATCTATTAAATCAAGTTTACTTAAATTATTCATTGCTTCGATAAAAGCACCTACTCCAGGAAGAACAAGAGCATCTGCAGTAATGATATCTTCTTTATTAGAACTAACTATTACATTCATTCCAACAGTATCACAAGCTTGTTTTACGCTGTAAAGATTACCTAATTGATAATCAATTATAACAACTTTTTTTTTGTTTTGTGTCATTATATTCTACATTCAATTTTATTTTCAACCAAAGTATTTTTTAAATCAGAGATACTACAAGGTTCAAAAGTATGAAAATTTCTTTTTTGTTTTAAGAACTCTACATTACCCTCTTTAGAAGATACTTTTGATTCATTCTCTTTGATAAATTGATAATGAAATAAAGAAGATAACATTACTGCATCTGCTGTATTCTCTTTTATTAAATCAACCACGTGTTGTTTGGTTCCTGCACCACCATGAGCAATTACAGGAATACTTACTAGATTACTTATTTTTGAAATTAAATCTAAATCAAAACCTTGTCCAGTTCCTTCTTTATCTACAGAAGTAATTACGATTTCTCCAGCTCCAGATTCATCTACTTTTTGGGCCCATTCAAAAACATCGATACCAGTATACTCTCTACCATTATCTGTATAAGCTAGATACTTACCATTTTCTTCCTTTATAGCTTCTATTGCAACGACTATAGTAGAAGAACCAAACTTTCTAGAGGCTGTTCTTATTAATTCGGGATCTTTAATTACAGCAGTATTTAAACAAACCTTATCTGCCCCAACTCTTAAAACTTCTTTTATATCAGATATTGATCTTAAACCACCACCAACTGTAATTGGAATAAATTTTTGCTTTGCAGTTTCTGATATTATATCATGTAAGCTATTTCGTTCATATAGAGATGCAACAACATCCATAAACATTAACTCATCTGCTCCATTTTCATAATAATATTTTGCAAAGTCTGCTGGTTTTCCAAGAACCCTAAGTCCTTCCAAATGTATTCCTTTTACTAAGTTAGGACCTTTAATATCTAATCTTGGAATAATTCTAATTGTTTTCATATTAATTTATTGTTAATGACCGTTTCTGCAACTAACCAATCGAAATGATTATCAATATCAATTGAATATAGCGGATCTTTCATTACATACTTTTTTATTTTTTTAAATTTGCTTACAGGTTTATTTTTTAAAGATTCAATATTATATAAATACAATGAGCCATTAAAAGCGTATACTTTAGGTGTATCTTGTCTTCTGGTATAATCAGATTTCTTACTTTTTTCTAAATATTTATCAGAATTCTCCTCAAAAAGAGAAAAGTAAGGAGAATCATGGGGTTCCTTGACAGAAACCATTAAATCAAGATTTTCATCCCATTGATTAAGCATATTTTTTAAATCTTCTTTTTTTCTAAATGGTGTTGTTGGCTGCAAAAGTACTAATAAATCAAAAGATTTCCCTAAAGACTGGTAATAATTTATTGCATGCAAAACAACTTCGTTACTACTGGCTGTATCAGTAGATAAAATGCTTGGTCTTATAAACGGTATTTTATAATTATTGTCTAATGCACACTCTATAATTTCAGAACTATCTGTACTTAAACAAATATTATTATCAGAAGTAAAATTACGTGCAAAATCTATAGCGTGGTTTATTAATGCTTTTCCACCTAATTTTTTAATATTTTTACCTGGCAAACCTTTAGAACCTCCTCTTGCAGGAATAAGATATAGTATTTCCATTAAAACTTTATGTGTTTAATATCCTTTTGAGCTTTTATATAGTCTTCATGCTTACCTATATCTAACCAATAACTCCTAATTGGGTAGTGTTTTAATTCTTTATCTAAAGAATCGATAACTAACTGCATTAAATCTGTAGCATTAAAAAAAGATTCTTTAGGAATTTTATCTATTACTTCTTTTTTTATCAAATAAATACCCGCATTTGCATAATAAGTATAACTAGGTTTTTCTTTAAAAGATGTTACCTTTTTACCTTCTAACTCAAAAATTGCATATGGTAAATTTACAGGATAAGGTATAGAAGCTACCATAATATCGGCATCATGTTTTTTGAAAGATTTATAAAAATCTTCATAATCAATATTTGTTAATAAATCTGAATTCATTAACAATACAGTATCATTTTTAAAAGATTTTATGAGAGATAAAGAACCTGCTGTGCCCATAAATTCTTTTTCTTCAATTATTTCAAAATTTATATTTTTATTATATGAAGAACAATAATCCTTAATTAAATCTCCTAAGTAATTAACCGTAATTTTTTGATTTAAAATACCATATTCACTTAGTCTATCAAAATTATATGAAATAATTTCTTTATCCCCCACTTTTAATAAAGGCTTTGGTAAATCATCTGTTAAAGGTCTTAGTCTAGTACCTAAGCCACCTGCCATAATTACGGCATCTATAGGAAGGTAAGATTTTTGAAGTTGAAAATTTATTATATTTACAACAATATTTTCTTCATTAACTACAGGAATAACCTTGTAATTATTACTTCTTAAAAATATAATTTCATGTACAGAGTAATTATCTCTGTTAATAAATTTTGGGTTTCTATGAATAATATTAGTGATTTTATCTGAAGTTGTAAAATCATTCAACAAACCTCTTCTAACATCTCCATCTGTTACACTTCCAACTAATTGGTTTTTCTTATTTACAACAAAAAGAATATTCTCATCTTCTAATGTACCTAATTTTAACAAAACCTCCTTAATCGTTTCTTTTTCAGAAATTAAATGCTTTTTATAATCTTTCATTTGATAAAAATTCAATTATGTTGTTAGCTGTGTTTGGCTTATAATACTTATTTACACCTCTAAAGTTTCCGTCTATTTTTATTTGCTCTACAGCATCAATAATTTGATCCTTGTTAAAATCAACATTAATAACATTACCGCTTTGAAGTCTTCCTAACTGTCTTGATCCTACATTTACAACAAATTTACCATAAGAAGCTGCTTCTAAAATACCGCTAGAAGTGTTACCTATTAAAAACTTTGATGCTTTCATTGCAGAAAAATAGTTTTCTTTACCAAAACTTTCTACTAAAGTAATTTTATTAGGATATTTTTCTTTAAGTTCTTTTGATGTTTCTCTGTATAAACTTCCCATTGTGTCTGCATTTGCCATTGTAATCACTATATGATTATTGTGACTAATTTCTTCTAAAGCTTTATAAATAACTTTACAATACTCTTTATTTTTATTAACATTTACAGTTTCCGGATGAAAAGTAACAAGTGTGAAATTTTGTGTAGGAATATTAAACTCCTTCATAACAGCACTCCATTCTGGTAAAATTAAATATTCAAAACCATCTAAACTTAGAGCACCTACATTAAAAATATTTAGTTTTGATCCAATCAAATTACTAACTTTCTCTGCAAATACATCTGAAGAGACAAAATGAGCTTTTGAAGCTAAAGTAATTTGATGTCTATAAATATTATCTATAGCTCCTAATGTTGTTTCACCTCCATGTAAATGAGCAATTTTCAGGTTAAAAGGTATAGTTGCTTGAACTGCTGCACTCATCTCATATCTATCTCCAAGAGCGATAATATAATCAAATTTATTTTTGCTCCAATAATCAGAGAAATTAATAATTAAATTTCCATAGCCTTTTGCTATTTCCATTTCAGAGTCTTTATTAGGCATACCCAAAACTTTATGAATAATTCCAAAATTATCTTTTTCAATAACCTTAACAGTATCACCATGTTCCTTTAGTAAATGCATTCCAAAGACAATAATTACAAGCTGAAATTGATCATCTTTAGAAAGTTTAGACAATAACTGCTTGTAGATTCCATAATCTGCTCTAGAACTTGTTAACACACCAATTTTCATGATAAATCTTCCCAGTTTAAGTTGTAAAACTCTTTTTTATCTTCTAGTAGAATTTTTCCAATAACATCATTCCATTTCATTGGGGAAATTCCGCTTGCTGGTCTAAGTGCAATAATATCATCCTCAGAAATTACACTTCCTTTTTTTAAATCTCTTTTTAAATGAATACTTTTTCTAGCAATTACAATATTTTTTATTTCGCTTTTACTTGGTTTCTTTTCTCCATTACCACTAATAGCTTGTTCAATATTTCTTATTGAAGAAACCATATTCTTTAATTCTTCTGGCTCTAAAGATGCTCTATGATCTGGACCTGGTAAAGTTCTATCTAAAGTAAAATGTTTTTCTATAACTGATGCTCCTAAAGCTACAGATGCTATGGGAACTTCTATTCCTAAAGTATGATCAGAATACCCAATTTTTACACCTAATTGATGGCCAATTGTTAACATTGCTTTTAGGTTTACATCATCCATAGGTGTAGGATACTCAGTATTACAATGCAATACAGTAATGTCTGACTTCTCACTACCAAACTTGACAAGGACATTAATAGCATCCTCAATTTCTATCAGATTAGACATCCCTGTAGAAAGAATTACAGGTTTATTTTTTTGCGCAATTCGCTTTAAATATGGATAATTTGTTATTTCTCCACTTGGTATTTTAAAAATATCAAAATCTAAAGAATCCAAATAATCAATTCCATCTAAATCGAAAGCAGTTGAAAAAAATTTGATGTTTTTTATTTTGCAATAATTTATTAATTCTATATGATCTTGATCTGATAACTCTAATTTTTTCAGCATTTTAAACTGAGAATTATCATTATCTCCTATGTTTTTAGATTGATATTCTGCTTTTTTTGCATTAGGACTTACAATTTTCTCTGATTTAAATGTCTGAAATTTTACATAATCTACTTTTGCTAGAGCAGCAACATCTATCAATTTTTTAGCTTGTTTTAAATCTCCATTATGATTTACACCAGCTTCAGCAATTATTATCACTTTATCGTTCATATTTCTCTTAATGGATTACCTACTAATTTTTTATTATTATCAATATCTTTTAATACTACAGAGCCAGCACCAATAATTACATTCTCTCCTATTTTGACTCCTTGTTTAATAACTGAATTTGCTCCTATAAAAGAATTTTTACCAACAGTTACATTTCCTGCTAAAACTGCACCAGGAGCAATATGTACCCCATCTTCAATAATGCATTCGTGTTCAATAATTGAAGCTGTATTTATAATACAACAATCTTTAATTACTGCTAATGGGTTTATTGAAGCATTTCTAGCTATAAAATTACCTGAACCAAGATTAATATTCTTAGAAACTGAAGCAGATTTGTGAATTACATTCAAAACCTCAAAACCTTTAGATTTTATTAAATTATAAGTTTCAATTCTTAATTTATTATCTCCTAAACCTAAAATAAAAGAATATCTATTGTCCCACCCTTTAAAAGACAAGTCTTTTTCAAATCCTAAATACTCTAATTTAAAAGGGTTATTATTCGTTTTATTTAATTCTGAATAGTATTTTAAGTTCATATCACATAATTTAGCAGCTTCAGCCACAACATAACTATGTCCTGAATAACCAACTAAAATTATTTCTTTATCTGACACTACTTGGTATATTAACTATTCTTTCTTCTAAAAACAGTGCGTTTTTTTGTTGATCTCTTTGACAATCTTTATACATTGGCAACCTAAACATTAATTGCCAAATAGGTCTTGTCATTACATTAGAATTATTTGTAGATTTTAAAAACAAATCTCGCTCTCTTTTATCTTCTAATTCTACACACATTAACCAATAATTAGCTTTTGTATTACTCGTTTCTGTTCTAAATTTTATTCCTTTATTATTAAAAAAACCTATGTAACTTTCTGCTAAACTTCTTTTATTATCTAAAAAAGTATTTAGTTGCTCTAATTGAGCACAAGCTAAAGCTGCGTTAAGATTAGGCATTCTAAAGTTATAGCCTAATTCATTATGAACATACTCATAAGCATGTGGTTGTTTTGCTGTAGTAGTTAAAAACTTTGCTTTTTCACCTAATTCAATATTATTTGTTGTAATTGCGCCACCACCACCACTAGTAACTATCTTATTTCCATTAAAAGAAAAACCGCTAATATCTCCAAACCCTCCAGTTGGCTTTCCTTTATATTCGCTTCCTAAAGATTCTGCAGCATCTTCTACTAATGGAATTTTCCAATTCTTACATATTTTTATAAGCTCATCTATATGCACAGGGAACCCAAAAGTATGCATTGGCATACAGGCAGCTATTTTTCTACCAGTTGTTTTATTATAACATCCATCTTGTCTTAAATCTCCATTTTCTTCTAAAAAATCGCTAACAGCTTTGGGAGATAATCCCATTGTATCAATATTAACATCAAGAAATATTGGGTGTGCATTATTATAAGATATTGCATTAGCTGTTGCAACAAATGTTAAAGCTTGTGTAATTACTTCATCATTGTTTTTTACCCCAACTAATCTTAATGCAACTTGTAATGCAGCTGTACCATTTACAACTGCAGTAGTTTTTTTTGTTTGAGTAATTGTGTTCATTAAACCTTCAAACTTATCAACATATGCTCCAACACTAGAAACGTAAGTTGAATTTATACAGTCTTTTAAATACTTTTTTTCGTTTCCAGTAAAAACGGGAACATGTAAAGGAATAAAATCTTTTGTATTGAATTTATCTCTAATAAAATTTATTAATTCTTTTTGCATTACATTTTAGAATCTAGCGTTTTTCCTACTTCTTTGTGGTTAAAATTTACAAGAAAATCTTTCATTATTTTAACAATACTTTCTTTTGTTGTAATTTCTTTAGAGAAAGCAATTTCGAAAGAAAGCAATAATTTTTCAATTTCTATTATTGGCCTTGGCTTTAAGTTTGTTACAACTCCTAGAGATTTATGTCTCACTAAATCTACTTCTTCATTTTCTGTATAAAATTCTTCATATGGTTTTTCTCCTGTAGTATCACTACCTGAATAATATACAGGGTATTTATCATTTATTGAAGATGACTTATTTATTGCTTCTTTTTCAGAATTACAATTATCAATATTAAACCCTTGTTCTTTTAATAATTTTGTAGCGATGTTAGAAAAAGTCATTACTTGTTCTTTTTTTAGCTTGGGAAAATAAATCTCGCCAGACTTACCAATTATACAAGCTAATAAACAAATTTGACCACTTTCTTCTGGTGATACAAAATAGCGAGTTACATCATTAGGAGCAGAAATAGGTTGTTTTTTAGAAATTCTCTCTAAAAAACCAGCTGGTAGTGACCCATTAGAAAAAGCTACATTAGCAAATCTTGCAGTAGTTATTGGGTATTTATTAGAATATGTCATTATCATATCCTCCATAATTTTTTTACTACCTCCCATTATGTTTACTGGGTTAGCTGCTTTATCTGTAGATACACAAAAGAAATGTTCTGGTGGATAGGTTTCTAAAACATCTAACAATCCTTTCGCATTAATAACATTATTCTTTATTAGCGCTTCAACAGAAAAAGAGTCTTTTTCACTTCGAACATGTTTATGTGCTGAAAAGTTTGCTACAATATCAAAACCATTTCTGCTTTTAAACATTTTATAAAACACTGAATCTGCATAACTCATAGGATATGTAATATACTCTTGAGGTATAAACATATCTTTAGTGCTTCTTATGTCTCTTGTTAGTTCTGTTAATCCATTTTCATTAATATCTACGACTACTAAAGATTTTGGTTTAAATGGTAACAATGCTTTTATATATGAACTTCCAATAGTACCAGCTCCTCCAATTACTAGAACAGTTTTATTATAAATGCTTTCTTTAAGTTGAACTTTATTAAGTTCAATATCATCAATAAACATACTAATATTTCTATTAGTAATTTGTTTTGATATAAACTGATTAATACCAATCATTTATTACTTTTTATGTTAATTTATTAAATGGGTGATTGGATAATTCTTTTTTTGCAAAAGGGTGATAATCTCCTTTTAAACCTATTGGTTCTGAGTTCCTAATTTTATGAACTATTTCTATTGCTTGTCTTGCATCTTCTAAACCATATCCTTTACCTTCTAAAATACCTTCATAAACCCTTGTATGCAAATCTGTAAAACCGCCACTAAATTCTAACTCTTCCCCCTCAATGGTAATAGATCTATATGTTCTTTGGCCTTTTGCTTTTATTTCGTCTGGTAAAACATCATAGCTTATCGACAAAAACCAACGAACTCTTGCTCTTTCAAATTCTAAATAACCAGAAGCTCTATCGTGAGTTTGAACGTGAACAATATTTTCTTTTACATCACCAAAAATCCAAGATAACATATCGTAAAAATGAACTCCGATATTTGTTGCTATACCTCCTGATTTACTATGGTCTCCTTTCCAAGATGTATAATACCAATTTCCTCTAGATGTTAAATAAGTTAAATCAACATCAAAAATTTTATCTTTTGGTGCTGCATCTATTTTTTTCTTAAGGTCTATGATACTTTGGTGCAGCCTAAGTTGTAAGATATTATAAACTCTTTGACCAGACTCTTTTTCCATTCTTTTAAGCGCATCTAGATTCCAAGGGTTTAAAACTAATGGTTTCTCACAAATTGCATCTGCTCCTCTTCGCAATGCCATTCTTATATGAGAATCATGTAAATAATTAGGAGTACAAATACTTACATAGTCAAGGTGAATATTCTTATCATACTTCAATTTTTCTAAATGTCTATCAAAACGTTCCGTTTCAACAAAAAAATCTGCATCAGGGAAATAGCTATCCATAACACCAACACTATCGAAAGTATCTAAAGCAGCTAAAAGGTTGTTATTTGTATCTTTAATAGCTTTTAAGTGTCTTGGTGATATATAACCTGAGGCGCCAATTAAAGCAAAATTTTTCATATGTTTTTATTTAATCTACAAATATAATTTATTATTCTGATAAAGTTTTCAAGTATTTATTATTGACAATAATGGTTAACTAATTCTAGAAACCAAATTATTATTCAACTTATAGGTTTGTTTACTTTCTTTACAGATTGCAATATTATTTTCATCAAAACTTAACCTATATCCATACTCACTAACCCAACCTATTTGTTTAGAGGGGTTTCCTACTACTAGTGCATAGTCTGGTATTTCTTTTGTAACTACAGCACCTGCTCCAATAAAAGCATAATTTCCAATATTATTGCCACAGACTATAGTTGCATTAGCACCAATACTTGCACCTTTTTTTACAATAGTTTTTAAATACTCTTCTTTTCTATTAACTGCACTTCTTGGATTTATAACATTTGTAAAAACCATTGATGGTCCTAAAAACACATCATCTTGACATATAACACCTGTGTAGATAGATACATTATTTTGCACTTTAACATTATTCCCTAAAATAACGCTAGGAGAAACTACAACATTTTGACCTATATTACACTTTTTTCCAATTTCACATTTACTCATAATATGAGAAAAATGCCAAATTTTAGTCCCTTCACCTATTTCACAATTGTCATCTATTATAGCTGTTTTATGGGCAAAATATTTTTTCTCCATTATTAATTATCCATTAATTTGACAACTTTTTTACTTGTAATTCAAAATATATTAAGAAAATTATTTACTTACTAAAGACCTTTATCTCTTTGACTATCTAGAAGACTATTCTTTACATCATAAACAACCGAATTTGTTTTTTTCAAAGATTCTAAATTTAAGTCTTTAAATTCATTATGAGCAACTGTTAATACTATTGCATCAAATTTACTATCAGGTTTTTCTTTACTCGACAATATACCATATTCATGCATTACCTCTTCTTCGCTTGCCCAAGGGTCATGAATAGTTACTTTTACATTAAAATCTTCTAGCGCTTTTACAACATCAATAACTCTTGTATTTCTTACATCTGGGCAGTTTTCTTTGAAAGTAAAACCTAGAATCAATATTTCTGCATTTTTGATTCTAATATCATGGCTAATCATAAGTTTAATAACTTCTGAAGCTACATAAGACCCCATACCGTCATTGACTCTTCTACCTGCCAAAATAATTTCTGGATTATAGCCTAATTCCTGAGCTTTTTGTGCTAAATAATATGGGTCTACCCCTATACAGTGACCGCCAACTAAACCTGGCTTAAAAGGTAAAAAATTCCATTTTGTACCAGCAGCTTCTAAAACATCATGCGTATTAACATCCATCAAACTAAATATTTTTGCTAATTCATTAACAAAAGCAATATTAATATCTCTTTGCGAATTCTCTATAACTTTAGATGCCTCAGCTACTTTTATAGTTGGAGCTAAATGAGTACCAGCAGTTATAACTGATTTATATAAACTATCGATTTTCTTGCCTATTTCTAATGTTGACCCTGAAGTTACTTTTAATATTTTTTCCACTGTATGCTCCTTATCTCCTGGATTAATTCTTTCTGGAGAGTAACCTGCATAAAAATCAACATTAAACTTTAATTCAGATACTTTTTCTAAAACAGGTATACATTCATCTTCGGTTGCTCCTGGATAGACTGTAGATTCATAAACAACTACATCACCTTTTTTCAAAACACTGCCTACAGACTCACTAGCCTTTACCAAAGGTGTAAGTACTGGTCTATTATTTTTGTCTACTGGTGTTGGTACAGTAATAATGTAATAATTACAATCTTTAATTTTATCAATAGAGGTTGTACAAAACAAACCATTCTTATCTGAAGTATTATTTACTAAAACAGATTGTAGTACTTCATCTGTTACCTCTAAAGTAGAATCTGTACCAGACTTTAACTCATCAACTCGCTCTTGATTAATATCAAATCCTACAACAGGATATTTTGTTGCAAAAAGCCTAGCCAATGGCAAACCTACATATCCTAATCCAATAATTGCAATTTTATCTTTTTCCATTTTATAAATTTTCTATTACTTATCTTTATTTTTTCTCTTGATTAGAGAAAAAAAACTTCAAATATTTTTATTAGTTTAAAATTTTTCTTTTACTTTTATTATTTATGAAACATATTATGGCATTAGATGATATAGACAATATACTATATACAAACAAATTTTAATTAAAATTTATTTTTAATGCGCCGCAAATGTACAAAAAAGGTTTTTTATATTAAATTTAACAAAAAATAATTTAAGTCTAAAATAATATGATTATGTTTTTATGATATTATAGTAATTATTATCGTTTTTTTTTTTAGCAAAATCATTCAAAATAGTTTAAAGTTGTGTAACCACCATCTTTTAAATACTGGTCTTTTTTCATCATTTTAACATCAGACTGCATCATATCTTTTACTAAGTCTTGCAAATCATATTTACATTCCCAACCTAGTTTTTCTTTAGCTTTTGTTGGGTTTCCTATTAACAGATCTACTTCTGTTGGTCTAAAATACTTAGGATCTACAGCTAAAACTTCTTTGCCAATTTCTATTTGGTATTCTGAATTACTACATGATTTTACGTACCCTTTTTCATCTACCCCACTTCCTTTAAATTCTAACACTATACCAACTTCTGCAAAACTCATTCTTACAAAATCCCTAACAGATGTTGTTATACCAGTTGCAATTACCCAATCTTCTGGTTGGTCTGCTTGCAAAATCATCCACATCATTCTAACATAATCTTTTGCATGCCCCCAATCTCTTTTTGCATCTAAATTACCAAGGTAAAATTTATCTTGTAAACCTAACGCTATTCTAGAAGTGGCTCTTGTTATTTTTCGGGTTACAAAAGTTTCTCCTCTTAAAGGTGATTCATGATTGAAAAGAATACCATTACATGCATACATTCCGTAAGCTTCTCGATAATTAACGGTTATCCAATATGCGTACATTTTTGCAACTGCATAAGGTGATCTTGGGTAAAAAGGAGTTGTTTCTGATTGTGGCACTTCTTGAACTTTGCCATAAAGCTCGGATGTTGATGCTTGATAAATTCTTGTTTTCTTTTCTAACCCCAATAAACGAACTGCGTCTAAAATACGTAATGTACCTAAGCCATCAGCATTACCTGTATATTCTGGTGTTTCGAATGAAACAGCAACGTGACTCATTGCTGCTAAATTATAAATCTCGTCTGGTTTTATTTCTTTTATTAAACGAGTTATGTTTGTACTATCAGTCATATCTCCATAGTGAAGGAAGAAATTACGATTATCTACATGTGGATCTTGATATAAATGATCTATTCTATCTGTGTTAAATAGAGAAGACCTTCTTTTCATTCCATGAACTTGATATCCTTTTTTTAACAAAAATTCGCTTAAATAGGCCCCATCTTGTCCAGTTACACCAGTAATAAATGCTACTTTCATACTTTAATTAGCTTTTAATTTTACTTCTTTAATATTTTCTACATTCTCTAAAAACCAATTATATGTTTTTTCGATCCCTTCTTTGAGTTCTGTGGAAAAACTCCACCCTAAATCTTTCATTTTAGATACATCCATCAACTTTCTTGGTGTACCATCTGGTTTTGAAGAATCCCAAATAATTTTACCTTTGTGACCAGTTACATTTTGAATAGTTTCTGCCAATTCTTTAATGGTAATATCTTTTCCAGAACCTATATTATATAAGTGTTCTGGCAATTTATTTTCTAGAGCATATACTACTGCTTCAGCCATATCATCA
Organism: Polaribacter sp.; assembly: GCA_045110395.1. Lineage (GTDB taxonomy): Bacteria > Bacteroidota > Bacteroidia > Flavobacteriales > Flavobacteriaceae > Polaribacter. The sequence continues at coordinate 10,212 of JBGCFX010000190.1, read as the reverse complement.
ACAAATAAAAACTCCCTCATTGGTGTTCCACTACCCCATAACTCTACAGGAGAATTATCATTTAATTTTGCTTCGTGAAATTTACGCAACATTGCTGGTAATACATGTGATGTTTTTAAATCAAAATTATCAAAATACCCGTACAAATTTGTTGGCATTAAACTTACATAATCTTTTTTGAATTGCTTTCTGATAGCTTCGCAAGTTTTGACACCCGATATTTTAGCTATTGCATACCACTCATTAGTTGGTTCTAATGAATCTGTTAGTAAATAATCTTCCTTTAAAGGTTGTGGTGCAAACTTTGGGTAGATACAAGAACTTCCTAAAAAAATAAATTTCTCAATTCCTGACTTTAAAGAAACATCAACTAAATTATTTTGAATTTGCATATTTTCCATTAAAAATTGATAAGGAAAACTATTATTTGCTAAAATACCTCCAACTCTCGCTGCTGCATTTATTACTACTTCTGGCTTTATTGTTTTAAAAAAACCTATAACTTCTTGTTGATCTCTTAAATCTAATTCTTTACTACTTTTACCAATTAAGTTAGTGTAACCTCTTTTTTTAAGAGCCCTCCAAACTGCGGAACCCACCATTCCTTTGTGACCAGCAATATATATTTTTGTAGATTTATTCATCTTAATCTTTTTTACCAATTTGATAATACTCAAATCCTATATCGCTTAAATTAAAGGCATTGTATTGATTTCTTCCATCAAAAATTACAGGAAATTTTAATTGCGATTTAATTTCATTAAAGTCTGGAGATCTAAATTCCTTCCATTCTGTAAGTAAAATTAAAGCATCTGCATTTTTTAAAACCTCATATTTTGAGTCAAAATATTCAATGTTATCAACATTTTGCAAATATACATTTTTAGCTTCATTTATGGCTTTAGGATCATAAGCATTAATCTTAGCACCTCTACTTACTAATTCTTTTATAGTATAAATTGATGGAGCTTCACGCATATCATCTGTACCAGGCTTAAATGCTAAACCCCATAAAGCAAAAGTAAAACCAGAAAGATCTTTACCAAATCTTTTTATTACTTTATGAACTATTGCTAGTTTTTGCGACTCATTTATTTTTTCAACCGATTTTATGAGTTCTGCACTATAGCCATTTTCTTCAGCTATTTTATAAAGTGCTTTTACATCTTTAGGAAAACAAGACCCTCCATAGCCTACACCTGGGTATATAAAACTATATCCTATTCTTTTATCTGAGCCTATACCAATTCTAACTTTATTAACATCTGCACCTACTTTTTCACAAATGTTGGCAATTTCATTCATGAAAGAAATCTTTGTTGCTAACATAGTATTTGCTGCATACTTTGTCATTTCTGCAGACAAAACATCCATTGTTATAAAACGATCGTAAGTTCTAAAAAAAGGGGAGTACAATTGTTTCATTTTATTGAAAGAATACTCTGAATCTGCACCAATAACAACTCTATCTGGTTTCATAAAATCATTAATAGCTGTACCCTCTTTTAAAAACTCAGGGTTAGAAACAACTTTAAATTCTATTTTTATATTTCTTTTATCTAGTTCTAATTGAATAATAGATTTTACTTTATTTGCTGTGCCTATTGGTACTGTAGATTTATTAACAACTATTATTTTTTTGACAATTGTTTCTCCTATAGATTTTGCTACAGAAAAAACTTGATTTAAATCTGCAGATCCATCATTTGCCATTGGTGTTCCTACTGTAATAAAAACTATTTCAGATGCTGAAATTGCATTACTTAAATTGGTTGTAAAAGAAAGATTTTTATTTTCTGAATTTTTTGATATTAGATTTTCTAAACCAGGTTCAAAAATAGATATAATTCCTTTTTTAAAATCTGATATAACTTTTTTATTGTTGTCTACACAGATAACTTTATTCCCCATTTCTGAGAAACAAGCTGCAGCTGTTAAGCCCACATAACCACAACCAATAATAGATACTTTCAATTTTTTATTTTTACTATTTATCTTTAGATTTCGCTTTTGTAATACAACAGGCAAAATAATATTAGTTATAATTTTAAAAAAAGTATTTAAAACGTTAGTATTTTTTTTTTAAATCCTATATAACAAATATAGATTTTTTATTTGTTTTGATAAAAGGTGTTTTCACTGTAAATTTAAATAATTAAACAGTTTTTTACTTTTAAAACTTGTTTTTAAAAAAACTAAGTGTTTAATCCACAGAAATCTAAAATAATTTTATTTTCGTTTCGTTTTATTTTTTTAAATTGATTATGAGCCACTAAATAAACAATAATATCTGCTTCTTTAGATGCATGTTTATATTCCGTTAGTTTAAAAACATTGTGTTTCTTAATGTTTGGTTCAACTATAAAAAACTCACCATTATTATCATTTTGTAAAACTTTATTTACAATATATTTAGCTGGGGATTCTCTTAAATCATCTATGTTTGGTTTAAAAGACAAACCCATTAACGCTATTTTTGGTTTCCTTCCATATTTTAACTCAAAATTTAGCTTTTCATTTAAAATTTTTTCTGCGCACCAAAATGATTTATAGTTATTAACTTCTCTTGCTGTTCCAATAATCTTGGACTCCATTGGGTAATCTGACACAATAAAATAAGGATCTACAGCTATGCAGTGACCACCTACTCCACAACCAGGTTGTAAAATATTTACTCTTGGGTGTTTATTTGCTAAGTCTATTAATTCCCAAACATTTATATTTGCTTTATCACAAATTAAAGAAAGTTCATTTGCAAATGCTATTTGAACATCCCTAGAAGAGTTTTCTGTTAACTTACACATTTCTGCAGTTCTGGCGTTAGTTGGGTGTAGCTCTCCTTTTACAAACTGCCTATAAAAATCAATTGCTTTTTGAGTAGATTTTTGATTAACCCCACCAATAACCCTATCGTTATTAACTAACTCATACATTACATTTCCGGGCAAAACTCTTTCAGGACAATAAGCAATATTTAGTTTATCTTTCAAGTCTGGTCTTAAACTGTAAATGAGATTCATCATTTTTTCTGTAGTACCAATTGGAGAAGTAGATTCTATGATATATAAATCATTTTCTTTTAATAAAGGAATTATATTTCTTGTTGCTGCCTCTACATAAGAAACATCTGGTTCATGATTTCCTTTAAAAGGGGTTGGCACAACTATTAGATATACATCTGCTTTTACTGGTTTTATATCTGCTTTTAAAAAACCTTTTCTTACTGCTTCTGCTACCACAAAATCTAAACTTGGTTCTGAAATATGTATTTTACCCTTATTAATAGTTTTTACTATAATCTCATTAATATCTACACCATGAACATATACTCCATTTTGCGCTATTAGTGCAGATGTGGGCAGGCCAATATACCCTAAGCCAATGGTAACTACTTTCCCTTCACTCATTTTTTATAAGTTTGCAACAAATTTAATTATTTTTTCACAAGCTTTACCATCACCATAAGGATTATATAAAGTGCTCATAGCAGTATATTTTTCTGAATTATTAAGTAAGTTTTGAGTTTCATTAACGATTTCATCTTTATCTGTTCCCACTAAAATAACAGTACCAGCGACTAATGCTTCCGGTCTTTCTGTAGTGTTTCTCATAACCAAAACTGGCTTCCCTAAACTTGGTGCTTCCTCTTGTATACCACCACTATCTGTTATGATTAAATAAGACTGACTCATTAACCAAACAAATGTCGGGTAGGAAAGTGGTTTAAGTAAATGTATATTTTTAACACCTCTTAAAAGTTTATTTACTGGTTCTAAGACATTTGGATTAAAATGAACTGGGTAAACAATTTCAATTTTAGGATTATTTATTGCTATTTCTTTTAAAGCTTCACAAATACTAACAAACCCTTGGCCGTGATTTTCTCGTCTATGTCCTGTAACAAGTATTATTCTGTTTTCAAGATTAACATTACTCTTAATCTCTTTAACTTCTGAATTATTAATATTTTTCACTCTAGATATACTATCTAATAGGGCATCTATAACAGTGTTGCCTGTAATTAAAATGCTTTCTTCAGATATATTTTCTTTTGTAAGGTTTTCTTTTGATTTTTGTGTTGGAGCAAAATGATAAGTAGCCACTCTACCTGCTATCTGTCTATTTACTTCTTCAGGGAAAGGTGATAATTTATTATTGGTTCTTAAACCTGCTTCTATGTGACACACTTTTGCACCAAAGTAAAAACTAGCAATACTTGCAGCCATAGTTGTAGTTGTATCACCGTGAACATAAACAAAATCTGGCTGATAAGACTCTAAAATAGGCTTTAAACCAGTAATTACTTCCCCAGTTAAATTGTATAAATTCTGATTAGGTTTCATCAAGTTTAAATCATAATCTGGGACAATATTAAAAAAATCTAATACCTGATCTAACATTTCTCTATGCTGCCCAGTAACACAAACCTTAGTTTGAAACCTTGAATCTAATAAGAATTTATTAACCAAAGGTGCCATTTTTATTGCTTCAGGTCTTGTTCCGAAAATTATGAGATTCTTCTTTATCATTATTCTACTATCTATACTAAAAATATAAATTCCGTTTTTTTTCTAATAACCTAACTTTACTTTTATAAAATGAATATAGAGTTCTTCATTTAATTAATTTTACACAAATATTTTAAACCGAAAAGAAATGATTTAATTATATTATTTACAAATCATTTAAATCCTGCCAATACCAATCTATAGATTTTTCAAGCCCAATTTCTAGAGAAATTTTTGGATTGTAATTAAGTATTCTTTTTGCTTTAGAAATATCTGCTCGTGAGTGAGGTATATCTCCAGATCTATTAGGCCCAAAAGTGATATCTATATTTTCTATTTTTTTATTTTTATTTACTAAAAGTTTTTTTAAAAAATTTGTTAGATCTAATAATGAACTTGTACCTCCACAAGCAATATTATATACATTATTTACAGCTTTATCATCCGCAATAATACTTAGCAAATTTGCTTGTACAACATTATCTATATAAGTAAAGTCTCTTGTAAAGGAACCATCACCATTAATTACAGGAGATTTTAAATCTATAAATTGACTAATAAACTTGGGTATGACTGCTGAATACGCACCATTTGCATCTTGCTTTTTACCAAAAACATTAAAATAACGCAATCCTATAGTTTCTAAGCCGTAAGTTTTAGAAAAAACATCTGCGTATAATTCATTTACAACTTTAGTAACAGCATAAGGAGATAAAGGTTTACCAATTTCATCTTCAACTTTAATAGATGCTTCAGAATCTCCGTAAACAGAAGAGCTAGCAGCATATACAAATCTTTTCACTTTATTATCTCTAGCAGCAATCAGCATATTTAAAAAACCAGAAATATTTACTTCATTAGTTGCTTTAGGCTTGTCTATAGATCTTGGCACTGACCCCAAAGCTGCTTGATGTAAAACGAAATCTACACCTTTTGTAGCTTTTAAACAATCTGCTAGATTTCTAATATCACCTACTATTAATTTAAAATTTTTATCAGATAAAAAAGATGAGATATTCTCTCTTTTTCCTGTAGAAAAATCATCTAAACAAATAACAGTATTTTTTTTATCTAATAATACTTCACAAAGATTAGAACCTATAAAACCAGCCCCACCAGTTACAAGTATTTTTTTTCCTGATAATTCTACATCCATTCTTAAAAGATAATTTCTTACTATTTGTTAGATAACAAATGTAACAAAAATAGAATGATTACTGCACTTACAAAAAGTAATAAAAACAAATAATCCTTCACTTTTTGTGAAGGATTATTTAAGTGGGCAATAAGGGATTCGAACCCCTGACCCCTTGGGTGTAAACCAAGTGCTCTGAACCAACTGAGCTAATTGCCCTTTAGCGGATGCAAATATAAAATGCTTTTTTATTTCTACAAAGAAAAAAGAACTTTATTTTAAATTATTTCTGCAACGACAAATGTGCTTCCACCAACATAAATTGTATCTTCTTGATTTGCATCCAATAAAGCATTTTTAAATGCTTTTTTTACAGATGAATATTTCTGACCAACAAGGCCAAAATATTCAGCTTTTTCTTGAAGTTCTATTTCTGAAAGTCCTCTTGGAATATTTGGTCTACAAAAATAGAAAATTGCATCAACAGGAAATAATGGTAAAACCTCTTCTAATTTTTTATCAGAAACAACTCCTAATACAATATGTAATTTATTAAATTTTTCTTTTTTAAGTTGATTTAAAACAATGGTTAAGCCTTCTTTATTATGTGCCGTATCACAAATTACTTTAGGGTTCTCTTGTAAAATCTGCCATCTACCTTTTAAATTGGTGTTTTTTGCCACATTTAATAATCCTTCTTTTAAATTATTTTCAGAAACATTAAAACTCTTTAATTGTAAGATTGTAACTGCAGCAGTTCTAGAATTTAATTTTTGATAATCACCTAATAAATCTGTTTGGTAATTTTCTTTTTCATTTGTAGCAAAAATAATCTCAGAATTTGTTTCTTTTGCTTTCTTCAAAAAAACATTTTTTACTACTTGTTGCTCCTCACCAATAATTACAGGAATATTATTTTTTATAATTCCTGCTTTTTCAAAAGCAATTTCCGGTAATGTTTCTCCTAAAAACTGTGTATGATCTAAACCTATATTTGTAATTACAGAAATTTCTGGAGTAATAATATTTGTAGAATCTAATCTCCCTCCTAAACCAACTTCTATAATTGCAATATCTACTTTTTCAGTAGCAAAATAATCAAAAGCCATTCCTACAGTCATTTCAAAAAAAGACAACTTTTGTTTTTCTAAAAAATTTTTATTCTTATTTACAAATGAAGAAACTTTCTTTTTTGAGATTCCATCACCATTAATCCTTATTCTTTCTGTAAAATTCTTTAAATGTGGAGATGTATATAAACCAACCTTATAACCTGCTTCTTGCAAAACAGAGGCCAACATATGACTTGTTGAACCTTTTCCATTTGTACCTCCAACGTGAATTGATTTGAATTTCTTATCAGGAAAACCTAATTCTTTTGATAACGCTAAAGTGTTTGTTAAATCTTTTTTGAATGCAGTTTTACCTTGTCTTTGGTACATTGGTAATTGCGCAAACATCCAATCTAATGTTTCTTTGTAAGTCATAAATTAAATTAAAACACCTTTCGACTTCGCTCAAGATGACATATAGTAACAAATGTAAGTGATTATTTAGACAAAGAAAACTTATAAATAATAGTTCCTGTTTGTTTAGATGGTGCTTTATCATCTACATTCCATTTTGTTTTTAAAGCGGCTGCTTTTGCAGGTTTTAAAAGACAAGCAGCAGAATTAGTAGTTCCTTTTACACCAGCTAAAGCATAAATTACTTTTCCTGTTTTATCAACCTGAATTCTAACCACCACAATTCCTTCTTCCTGACAATCAGGTTGTTCTTTGGGTTTAGACAATGCTTTTCTGCCAGCTAAATTATAGTTTCCACCAGAACCACTTCCTGTATTTCCATAATATTTATTAGAATTTGCATCTCCTTTTTCTTTTCCTTTTACTCCAGGCTCTTTGTCATCTCCTTCTCCTTTTGGTTTTCCGTCAGAAGAATTTCCGTTCAATAAATTATTTAAAGCATCTTGATTTTCTTTAGAAGGTTTTGGTTTTTCTTTAGGTTTTTCTTTTTTGACAACTTCTTTTACAACTTTTTTCTCCTCTTTTTTCTTCTCAACAACCTTTTTCACTGGCTCCTTAATCTCTTTTTTCTTTTCTACAACAGGAACATCTTTAGAAGAATCATCAGTTATAATTTCTTCTTTGATGATTTCTTTCGGAGTTTCTTTGGCTTCTTCTAAAACCTCTTCTTTAACAATTTCTTGTTTTTCGACTACTTTTTGAGTTGATACATTTTTTGTTTTCACAACAGGCTCACCACTACCAACTTCTGAATTACCAAAATTAATTGCCAAACCATATTCTTCTGGTGGATCTAAATATTGCATTCCGTAATTTAAAATCCCGAAGATTAAAAGCATCAGAATAATTGCTGTAATAACAGCTGATTTACGTTTATGTTTTGTTTCTAATATTGGCATTAATTATTAACTTTTACTGCTAAAACCATTTTTAGTTTATTACGTTGAGCAATATCAATAATTTTTACAACTTTTTCATAATCAACCTTTTTATCCCCTCTAATTACAATATTTTTATCCTTATCAACTCCAACACTTTTTAAAATCTCACTTTCCAAAAATCTTTCATCAATTTTTGTTTTATTTATGTAAAAATCTCCTTTTTTAGTCACAGAAACTGCTATTGTTGCTTTATTTTCAGTTTTTCCTGAAGAATTTGGCAAAATTAAATCAATTGCATTAATGGTTACCAAGGTTGATGTGAGCATAAAAAATATCAACAATAAAAAAACAATATCTGTCATTGATGACATATTGAATGTTGGATCTACTTTATTTCTCCCTCGTAAATTCATACTTTTTATTCAAAATTTAAAATTCAATATTTTTGGTTTAGGATTCGATTTTTAACCTTTGAATCTAAAACTTTAAATCTTGAACTCTTTATACTGGTTCGTTTAATAAATCTAAAAACTCAACAGATTTTGCTTCCATTTGATACACAACCTTATTAGTCCTAACCACTAAATGATTGTAAGTAATATAGGCAATAATACCAACAATTAAACCTGCAACTGTTGTTGTCATTGCTGTGTACAAACCATCAGAAAGCATTTTAATATCTATTTGACCACCAGCATTTGCTATTTCATGAATGGCAACTATCATCCCAATTACTGTTCCTAAAAAACCAATCATTGGTGCAGCACCAGCAATTGTTGCTAAAACTGAAACATTTTTTTCTAACTCGTAAATTTCTAACTTCCCAGTTGTTTCTATAGCTGTATTTATATCTTCTAAAGGTTTACCTATTCTAGAAATTCCTTTTCCTATTAACCTTGCTGTTGGTGTGTTTTTACTTTTACAAAGTGCATCTGCAGATTCTAATTTACCATTAGAAACATACTCTTTAATTTGATTCATAAAGTTCTTATCTACTTTAGATGCAGCTTTTATCGCAAAAAAACGTTCAAAATAAATGTATAAACCAACTGCTAAAAGTACAAATAGAATCGCTATTATTATTTGTCCTCCTAAACCACCATCCATAATTAATTTATAGATAGATAATGTTTTTTCGTCGGAAGTTACTTCTTCTAAAAGGTCTTTATTTTCTTGAAAAAATGATATCATTCAACTATTATTTAAGTTCTATATGAGTAACGACTTTTCTTTTTTTAAATTGTTTCAATTTTATAGAATCAATTTTTATATATCAAAAAAAATGTCATTTTGAAAGTATACAAAATGACATTTTTTTTAGTTATTCTAATTTTTTAGAGAAAAGCTCTTAAGACAACAAACGCTACAGAACCCACTAAAAAACCAATGAAAGCTAACCAAGATATTTTTTTAATATACCAGAAAAAATCTATTTTTTCCATTCCCATTGCTACAACACCTGCAGCAGAACCAATAATTAACATAGAGCCTCCTGTACCAGCAGAAAATGCTATAAAATGCCATAAAGGATTGTCTAAAGGTTCAGAAAACATTCCTAAACTTGCTGCTACTAATGGTACATTATCAATGACTGCAGAACCAATTCCTAATAAAATTACGACCAAATCAGATACTCCTGTATTTGGTAATTCTGAACCAATTAAAGGGATTCCTTGTTTTAAGCTATCTGCAAAATTGAATAAGATTCCTAAAGATTCTAAAGCTGCAACTGCCATTAAAATTCCTAGGAAAAATAAAATACTTGGCATTTCTATTTTTGATAACGAAGAATGTACAGGACTGTGATGTGCCCCTTCTGAATGTTCTATTGCTTGCTCTCCTTCTACACTAGAAATAGAGAATTTAGAATTACTGTAAATTTCTGCAAAAGTTGCTACAATACCTAAAGACAACATCATACCTACATAAGGTGGTAAATGTGTTACTGTTTTAAAAACTGGTACAAACAAGATGGCTCCTAAACCTAAGTACAACATTCTTGCACTGTGAGGACTTTTAGGTTTTTCTACTTCATTTTCATCAAAATCTATTTCACCTTTAAAAGCAGGTAAAAAAGTGGCAATAAAAGTAGGCACAACCATACATAATAGTGATGGAATAAATAAGTATTCAAACAACATTAAAGTACTTACTTTATCACC
>JBGCFX010000189.1:0-5342 GCA_045110395.1 Polaribacter sp. | reverse complement strand
GGTACAAATTAAAAATAACCTGTTTTTAAAAAACCACCCCTTGTTAATATAAAATAAATATATACTTTTGACCCGTTCAACAAAAACAAAAACAGAACTAAAAGAACGAATATTATGAAAAAAATCATTTTTACTTTATTATTAGCAAGCAGTTTAATAATAACAGGACAAGAAAAAGAAGAGAAAGGAACTTTTACTTTAAGTGGTACAGTAGACTTATATGGAACATCTAATTTTGTTGATGGCTCTGGAACTCCTGGAATCTTAATAGCAAACCCACAAAACGCAAACGGATTCGGATTAGGTTTTGCAAACACAGTATTTGCTTATGAAAAAGGAAAAGCTGGTGTTGTTGCAGATATTGCTTTCGGGCCAAGAGCTAATGATGCGAATTTAGCTGGTGCAATAAACCAATTATATGCTTACTATAAGGTAAGTGATAAAGTAACAATCACTGCTGGTCAGTTTAATACTTTCTTAGGTTATGAGGTAATTAACCCATCTGCTAACTTTAACTATACTGTTTCTTATTTATTCAATGCTGGTCCATTTTCTCAAACTGGTATAAAATTTGACTACGCTGCTTCAGAAGATTTATCTTTTATGTTGGCTTATGTAAACGCTCACTCAATTAGTTCTGCAGACGGAAACGTTTCTGGAGATATGCAATTAGGTGGTCAAATAGGTTACAAAGGTCAATACTTAAACTTAATGTATGGTAATGATGGACCTGTAGGTTTTAATAAAAGCGATGCTTTTTATATAGATTATACTGGAGGTTTTGACGTATCTGATTCTTTTTACTTAGGTATTAACGGAGCATATGCTACTTCTAGTGACGCAGATGCAAGTTACAAAGGAGTTGCTTTGTATTTACAAAACACTTTTTCTGAGACTTTCTCTTTAGGTTTTCGTCCTGAATATTTTCAAACAACAGCAGGTTCTGCAAATGCTAGTGTAACTGCATTTACTTTAACAGCTAACACATCATTAACAGATAATTTAAAACTAATTACAGATTTAAGATTAGATTCTTCAGATGATGGAATAATTGAGGCATTCCCAGCAGAAAAAACTGTTACAGCATTAACTATTGCAGCTGTATACTCTTTCTAAAAAAAACACAAAAAAATCACACAACGTAAAAATTGTGTGATTTTTAAAATAAATTAATTCTTAGTAAAATAATTTAAAAATGAAAAAAATAGAAGCGATTATAAGAAAATCGAAGTTTAGCGCTGTTAAAGAGGCTTTACATCAAGTTGACGTAAACTTCTTCTCTTATTGGGATGTAACTGGTTTAGGCAACGAAAAAGAAGGACACGTTTATAGAGGTGTAAGTTATAGTACTAGTGATATTCAAAGAAGATATTTATCTATAGTAGTAAATGACGATTTTGAAAAAATAACCATAGATGCACTAATAAAATCTGCTGCAACAGGAGAAGTTGGCGATGGTAAAATATTCGTATCAGACATATCTGAAGCTTATAGAATAAGAACAGGTGAAAAAGGTGGTGGAACATTAAAAAAAATATCAAAATAAAATAACATGGAAGGATTATTTACAGCAAATAACGTATGGATGATGATCTGTACTGCACTCGTTTTCTTTATGCATACAGGTTTTGCATTTTTAGAAATTGGTTTAACAAGACAAAAAAATACAATCAATATTTTATTTAAAAACATCTTTATTATTACTGTGGGATTATTGCTATACTACATTGGCGGATTCAACTTAATGTACCCAGGTTTTGCAGAAGGTTCTGCAGGTTTTATTGATTTTGCAGGATTTGGTATTTCTGCTCCAGAAAACGGAATGACAGCAGAATATGCAGATGGTGGCTATACTTGGTGGACAGATTTCTTATTTCAAGGAATGTTTGCAGCAACAGCAGCAACAATTGTTTCTGGTGCAGTAGCAGAAAGTATGAAAATTGGACCTTTTATGATTTTTACAATCATTTATGTTGGTTTAATTTACCCAATTGCAGGTTCTTGGAAATGGGGTGGAGGATTTTTAGATAATATGGGATTCTATGATTTCGCTGGTTCTACGTTAGTGCATTCTGTTGGTGGTTGGGCAGCATTAGTTGCTGTTTGGTTATTAGGCCCTAGAATTGGAAAATTCAAAAACGGAAAGCCACAAGCAATTCCTGGTCATAATATACCTTTAGCAACTGCTGGTGTTTTAATACTATGGTTAGGTTGGTTTGGTTTTAATGGTGGTTCAGTTTTATCTGCAGATCCAGAATTAACTTCTTTAACATTAGTAACTACTTGTTTAGCTGCTGCTGCAGGTGGTGTAATAGCTGCTTTAGTATCATTCATAAAGTATAAGAATTTAGATTTAACAATGTTTTTAAATGGTATTTTAGGAGGTTTAGTTGGTATTACTGCTGGTGCAGATGTTATGACTCCTGATAGTGCAATTATTATCGGTGGTATTGCAGGTGCAATCATTGTATTTGCTGTTGCTTTTGTAGACGCTATTAAATTAGATGATCCAGTAGGTGCAATTGCAGTACATTTAATTTGTGGTATTTGGGGAACTTTAGCAGTAGGTATTTTCTCTACAAACCCAGAACATACTTTCTTAATTCAATTAACAGGTGTAGGTTGTTATGCAGCTTTTTGTTTAATTTCATCATTCTTAATTATTTTCACTTTAAAGAAAACTGTAGGAATTAGAGTTTCTGAAAAAGAAGAATTAGAAGGTTTAGACACACACGAACATGGTATGGATGCCTATTCAGATTTTCGTTTAAACGAACATTAATTTTCAAAATACATTTTGGTTTACCTGCAAATTAAAAAATTTGCGGGTTTTCCTGTTTATTATCATTTTCTCAGTATAAAAAGCTTTAATTATTATAATTGAATTATTTATACCAAAATTTTGTTTTCATCATAAAAATTTTATTAAAGTCCTGTAATTATTGATTTTTTCTTAATAAAAAATATAATTTAGCAGATATAATTGAATATAACATGGAGAAACAAGGACTATATTTACCAGAGTTTGAACACGAAAATTGTGGCGCTGGTTTTATCTGTAACTTAAATGGAGAAAAGACAAATCAAATTATACACGATGCTCTAGAAATACTAGTAAAACTAGAACATAGAGGTGGTGTTAGTGCAGATGGAAAAACAGGTGATGGTGCTGGTTTATTAATCGATATTCCTCACGACTACTTTACACGTGTTTGCAATTTCTCTCTCCCAAATCAAAGAGAATATGCTGTTGGTATGGTTTTTTTACCAAAAGTTTCTAATCAATATAATTTCTGTAAAACTACTTTCGAAAAAGAAGTAAAAGCACAAGGACTTTCTATTTTAGGATGGAGAGAAGTTCCTGTAGATTCTTCTCAATTAGGAGAAATTGCTTTGGCATCAGAACCAAATATAGAACAACTTTTTATTGGTAAAAATGATGAAATTGACGAAGCTACTTTCAAAGCAAAATTATATGCTGCTCGTAAAATAGCAGAACACGAAATTAGGAATTCTAAAATATCTGAAAGCGCTTATTTTTATGTACCAAGTCTATCAATAACAACAATTATCTATAAAGGTATTATTATGCCTGAAGATATTGGCCCTTATTATTTAGACTTACAAGAAATAGATTTAGTAACACGTTTAGCATTGGTACATCAACGTTTTTCTACGAACACAATGCCAACTTGGGAATTAGCACAACCCTTTAGACACATGTGTCAGAATGGAGAAATTAATACATTAAGAGGTAATGTAAGTAGAATGCGTGTTCGTGAAGAAATCATGAAAAGTGATGTTTTTGGGGCGCAAATAGACAAACTTTTCCCAATTATTTTACCAGGAAAATCGGATTCTGCTTCTATGGATATGGTTGTAGAGTTACTAACACACACAGGTCGTTCATTACCAGAAATTATGATGATGATGATTCCTGAAGCTTGGGAAAAACACGCAACAATGTCTAAAGAGCGTAAAGCTTTTTATGAGTATAATGGCTGTATAATGGAACCTTGGGATGGACCAGCTTCTGTACCTTTTACAGATGGTGATTATATTGGTGCTTTATTAGACAGAAATGGTTTAAGACCATCAAGATATACAGTTACCAAAAGTGGTAGTTTAATTATGTCATCAGAAATTGGTGTGGTAGATGTTGCTCCAGAAGACGTAAAAGAACATGGAAGATTAGAACCAGGAAAAATGTTCTTGGTAGATATGAATGAAGGAAGAATCATCGAAGATGAAGAAATAAAAAGTAAAATTGTTTCTGAAAGACCATATCAAGAATGGTTAGACAAAACTCGTTTACATTTAAAAGATGTTCCTTATACAAGCGAAACTTGCCCAATAGAAACCATAGATGTTAAAACACGTCAACGTTTATTTAATTATACTTTTGAAGATATTCAGGAAGTAATTACACCAATGGCACAAGTAGGTAAAGAAGCTTTAGGATCTATGGGAATTGACACTCCTTTAGCAGTTTTATCAGACAGACCTCAATTAATATCTAATTATTTTAAACAGTTATTTGCACAAGTTACAAATCCGCCTTTAGACGGAATTCGAGAAAATATTGTAACAGATATCAGTTTAAATTTAGGAAAAGACAGAAATATTTTTAGTATTACAGACAGACAATGTAGAAAACTAAGAATTCAGAATCCTGTGATTTCTAATGACGATTTAGAAAAAATCAGAAACATAGATATTGATAGTTTCAAAGCAGAAACCATCGAAATTTTATACCCAAAAGCTCAAGGTTTAAATGGTCTTGAAGATGCTTTAGACGCTATTGTTATTCAAGTTGAAAAAGCTATTGAAAACAAAAATAATATCATCATTCTTTCAGATAGAGGCGTAAATCAAGAATTGGCTCCAATACCTGCCTTATTGGCTTGTTCTTTTGTAAACCATCAATTAAATCGTTTACGCAAGCGTTCTTATTTCGATATTATTATAGAATCTGCAGAACCTCGAGAACCACATCATTTTGCTACTTTATTTGGTTATGGTGCAAGTGCTGTAAATCCTTATATGGTTAACGAAATTATCAGAATACAAGTTAAAGAAGGCTTTATAACTGATATGGATGAGCAAAAAGCGGTTGATAATTTTAACACAGCTATTGGTAAAGGTATTTTAAAAGTGATGAACAAAATCGGAATCTCTACATTACATTCATACAGAGGTTCTCAAATATTCGAAATTGTAGGTTTCAATTCTCAGTTTGTAGAAAAATACTTCCCATATACCGCTTCTAGAATAGAAGGTATTGGTTTGTATGAAGTAGAAAAAGAAATTAGCAATCGTTATAAGTTAGCGTATCCGGATAA
>JBGCFX010000188.1:0-10838 GCA_045110395.1 Polaribacter sp. | reverse complement strand
CAACTCCCCTATTTAAGAGCTTTGTCTAAAAACCATTTATTGCTATTGGTGTTTTTTGAAAATACGGAATTAAACAGTTTAACAAGAGCTAAAAAAGAAGACATACAAAGTGTGTATGACAGTATAATTGCTGAGAAATTTATGTATGAAAAGAAAAGCATTGTAAAAGAACTTAAAAAATACGGGATACAATCTGTTTTAACTGCCCCAGAAAACTTAACAGGAGATACCATTAATAAATACTTAGAATTAAAGTCTAGAGGATTATTTTGATAAAATTATTTTAAATTTACAATTAACTAATTAAATAAAAACTATGAACAACTTTAAATTAAAATTGAAAAAAGTAGATGCAGTAAAATATGGTGTAATTACTGGAGCTACAATGGCTTTGTTAACATTAATCATATTTAGTATAATGTTTCTATTTACTAGCCTATTTGGTTTAGGAGCAGCAGATTCTTTAGATGGACTTGAATTAGGAGCTTTATTTGGTGGTGGTATTTTTATGCTAATTTTAGGCCCAATTATCTATTTTATCTTTGGTTTTATCTTTGGTTGGTTAGGTGCAGTAATCTTAAACTTTATCTTAAAAAAATCTGATGGATTAATGTTAGAATTCGAGAAAAGAGGTGAAGATATACATCAAATAGGAAGAGAATAATTTCTTCTTAAATAAAATATAAGAAGCTGCAGAATAACTTATACTTTTCTAAAGTTTTTTTTATGGATTTGTTTCTTGTTCTTTCCAAACTCCATTATAAGAAATTGAAGTTCTATGACTACTAATCACTGTAAAACGTGCTATATTATTAGGATATAAGGTTAATGCTATCTGATAATTTTCATCAACTGCTTTAGCTCTATATTTTATTAAGTAACTATTCTTTTTCTTATTATATTCTTGTTTTATAAGTTCTGCTTTGCCATTAAACAGCACTCCAATATCTGTAGAGTTATAACTTTTAGATAGTTGTTGTTGTCCATAATAAGGCAAATCAATAGCTAAACTATCTTGATTAATTTTAAAAAAATTAGGAATACTGTTTAAGTTGATATTTGCAATAGAACTGCCTGGAGGCATAAGGTTTTGCAAACCTGTAACACCAGCATTAATAGCTTGTGGATTTGCAGAATTAGCAGTAATTTCTAACTTCTTATTTTCGATAGTACTTTTAAAATCTGCAATTTCTGCAGCATTCAAAACTTTTTTAGAAGAAGAACAACTAAAAAAAACAATGACTAAGCCTAAAACAAATACCCTCATAATTATAATAATTTACTGATTATAAACACTTTAAAAATACAAAAAATCCTTTTAAAAACTTTTAAATATATCACAAATTAAATAGTATTTTTAAAATCTAAAAAATAGAAATGAGTATAACTGTTGTTTTTGAAGATGAATATGTGCTTTGCGTGCGTAAACCCAATAATATGTTGGTTCATCATGCACATCATTCTAGAAATGTTGCTGATGAAACTTCTTTATTACAACAAATTCAAGAGGAAAGAGGTTTAAAAGTATATCCTATACATAGATTAGATAGAAAGACTTCTGGAATTATTTTATTAGCAAAAGAAACTCAGTTTGTTTCTAAATTTCAAGAATTGTTTACCAAAAACGAAATTCAGAAAACCTATTATGGTATTGTTCGTGGGTTTTCTCCTGATGAAAAAAAGATAGATTCTCCTGTAAAAGGTAGAGATGCAAATATGCATAAAGAGGCTTTAACCTATTTACAAACTTTAGAAAAAATTACCTTAAATATTCCTATAAAACCATACGATTCTTCTAGGTATAGTTTGGTTGCTTTAAAGCCAGAAACTGGCAGAATGCATCAATTACGAGTGCATACTAATAAAATTAGTCATCCTTTAATTGGCGATCCTAAATATGGTGATAAAAACCATAATGTAATGTTTGATCAGCACTTTAGATGGAATAATCTATTTTTACACGCAGCTACATTAGAATTTAAACATCCTTTTACATCAGAAGAACTTTCTTTAAAAGCAAGTTTTCCAAAAGATTGGATTGATTTGTTTGATACATTTTCTTGGGATAATCCACTTTCTTAACAAGGGAACATGCTCCCTTGCTATTATTGCTTTATAAACTGAGAATGAGATACAAAAGTTTACTTAGAAAATTAAGAAAACCTTTGTTTAGCTCTGTGAAAAACTCAGCGAAACTCTGTGTAATAATTTTTATTGTTCAATAGACTCAGAACGAAAACTAATTAATTCTCTTTCTTCAAAAGTGGGTGTAACTTCTATAGGATTACAACAGACTTCGCAGTCTTCTATATAGGTTTGTTGATGAACGCTGGCGTCTAAAATCATAGAAATTTCTGACCAACAATGTGGACATTGAAAAAAATGCTCTAGCTCCACTACTCTTTAACCTTTAGAATTAATTTTCCGTTTTTATCTCCTGTAAATAAACGATTATAAGTTTCTTGAAAATTTTCTATGCCTTCATAAATATCTTCACGAGATTTTAATTTTCCTTCTTGCATCCAAGTAGCCATTTGTCTTGCTGCTTTGCCAAAATCCTTGGTATAATCCATAACCAACATTCCTGTCATTGTAGATCTAGTCACTAATAAAGATAAATAATTACTTGGCCCATTTACTTTTTTCTTGTTGTTGTATTGCGAAATTGCACCACAAATAACAACAGTTGCATGCATTCTTAATTTGCTTAAAGCTGCATCTAAAATTACGCCACCAATATTATCAAAATACACATCAATCCCTTTTGGACATTTCTTTTTTAAAGCTGTGTAAATATTTTCTGACTTGTAATCGATTGCTGCATCAAAACCCAACTCATTTGTAATATAATCGCATTTTTGTTTTCCGCCAGCAATACCAATTACTGTACAGCCTTTAATTTTTGCAATTTGCCCAACAATACTTCCAACTGCACCTGCAGCACCTGAAACTAAAACAATGTCTCCTTCTTTAATTTTTGCTACTTCTAAAATTCCGAAATAAGCTGTCATTCCTGGCATACCTAAAGCACCTAAAAAAGTGGGCATTTTAGCAATTTTCTCATCAACTTTAAATGCTTCATTTCCATTAGAAATAGCATATTGTTGTACTCCTCCCCAACCAGAAACACAATCTCCTATATTAAAATTAGGATTGTTCTTATTTTTAATGACTCTACCAATAGCTCCTGCTCTCATAACACTATCTATGGCAACTGGTGGTATGTAAGACTTGCTATCATTCATCCAACCACGCATTGCAGGATCTAAAGAAATGTAATGTTGTTCAATTAAAATTTCTCCTTCTTCCAATTCAGGAATAGTATTTTCTTCTAATTGCCAAGTATTTTTATCTGGTGTACCTTGAGGTCTATTTTTAAAGATGATTTGTTTATTTGTCATTGTAAAATTTTAAAGTCTTAAAAATAACTATTTTTTAATAATTCATCAACTCTAAAATACTTTTTTCTAGTCTATTTTTCCCTAAATATTGGTTTTCTAAGCCTTTATCAAAAGGAATTGGAGTTTCTATGCTTGCCAAACGTTTTACAGGTGCATCTAAAAACTCAAAACAATTCTCGTTGATTAATGCAGAAATATCACTGGCAATTCCGCCAAAAAGGGAATCTTCTTGCACAATTAGTGCTTTTCCCGTTTTTTTGACTGAATCATAAATAGTTTCAGTATCTAAAGGTTGTAAGGTTCTTAAATCAATAACATCAGCAGAAATAGTTGTGTTATTTTCTAACGTTTCTAAAACCCAATGAATAGCAGCTCCATAACTAATTATTGTAATTTGATTCCCTCCTTTTAACAGAGCAGCTTTGCCAATTTCTGTTGTAAAATAATTCTCAGAAACATCTTGATAAACAGATCTATACAAAGCTTTATGTTCAAAAAACAAAACAGGATTGGGATCATTAATCGCTTCTATTAATAAACCTTTTGCATCTTGAGGAAATGCAGGATAAACTACTTTTAATCCAGGAGTTTTTGTAAACCAAGCTTCATTGGTTTGACTATGAAAAGGTCCTGCTCCAACTCCTGCTCCACAAGGCATTCTAACAACAATATCTGCATTTTGAGACCATCTATAATTAGATTTTGCTAATAAATTTACAATGGGATTAAACCCTGAGGATACAAAATCTGCAAATTGGATTTCCATCACAGATTTTACGCCATTTACAGATAAACCATAAGCAGCTGAAACTATGGCAGATTCGCAAATTGGTGTATTTCTAACACGTTCTTTGCCAAATTTTTCTACAAAACCGTCTGTAATTTTAAAAACCCCTCCATATTCTGCGACATCTTGTCCCATAATAACCAAATTATCATAAGTTTCCATAGATTGTTTTAAACCCTCTGAAATGGCATCAACTAAACGTATATTTTTGATATTTGTTGATGGTTTTATATCTTTATATTGATGGCTTTTATAAACATCTGCCAATTCTTTTTCTAAATTTGGAATTACTTTTTCTTCATCAAAAGCAATTTGAAGGTTTTCATTGATTTCGTGAATGATTGCTTCTTTAAAAGAAACTTCCATTTCTTCCGTTAAAATTCCTTCCTTTTTTAAAAATTCTTGATAATTTTCTAAAGGATCTTTTGCTGCCCAAAAATCTAAATCTACTTGAGGAACGTATTTTGTGCCACTTGCTTCTTCATGACCACGCATTCTAAAGGTTTTAAACTCTAATAAAATAGGTCTTGGTTTTTTACGAACGCTTTTTGCCAATTCATCTACTTTTGTATACACTTCTAGAATATTGTTACCATCAATAATATGACTTTCCATACCATAACCAACTCCTTTATCAGCAATATTTTTACAACTAAACTGCTCAGAACTTGGCGTAGATAAACCATAACCATTATTTTCTACACAAAACAACACAGGTAAATTCCAAACTGAAGCAACATTTAAAGCTTCATGAAAATCGCCTTCGCTAGTACCACCTTCACCAGTAAAAACAGCGCAAACTTTGTTATTATTTTTTAATTTATTGGCTAATGCAATTCCGTCTGCAACTCCTAATTGTGGGCCTAAATGAGAAATCATTCCAACAATATTGTATTCTTGTGTGCCAAAATGAAAACTTCTATCTCTACCTTTTGTAAAACCATTCATTTTGCCTTGCCATTGAGAAAACAATCGATACAAAGGAATTTCTCTAGTTGTAAAAACGCCTAAATTTCTGTGCATTGGTAAAATATACTCCTCTTTTTCTAAGGCAGAAGTAACACCCACTGAAATTGCTTCTTGCCCAATACCAGAAAACCATTTAGAAATTTTTCCTTGTCTTAGAAGAATCAACATTTTTTCTTCAATTAAACGAGGTTTTAAGATTCTTTTATAAAGTTGTATTAAAGTCTTTTTCTCTAAAGAATTTTTAGTAAAATCAATTTTAGAAGGCATAAATTATAGATTTCATAAATATGCTAACAAACATAACAATAATGCTATAGAATCCATAAAAAAAACCTTATCATTTTACAGATAAGGTTTTATAGGTTTTGTAAAAGAAGAATTTTTACAATTCTTTAAAAATTGCATGCATCATTCTCTTTTTATCATTAATGCTTTCTTCTAAAGCAATCATTGTTTCAGTTCTGTTTACACCAGGAATATCATCTATTGCATAGATAATATCTTTTGCATCATTGGTTCCTTTTGCTCTTACTTTACAAAAAATATTGTATTTACCAGCGGTTACATAAGCTACAGTTACATTCGAGATTTTTCTTAAATCATTAATCACATTTTGTGTCATTGATGTTTTTTCTAAGAAAACACCTACGTGTGCTATAAAAGAATAGCCCATTTTTTCGTAGTTTAATGTTAAAGTAGAACCTTGAATAATACCTTCATCTTCCATTTTTTTTACACGAACGTGAATGGTTCCTGCAGAAACTAATAATTGTTTTGCAATATCAGTAAATGGTGTTCTTGCGTTTTCTATTAAAATGTCTAAGATTTGATGATCTATTTCGTCTAAGATAAATTTTTTCATTTTTTGCGTATTATTCATTTAACACTGCAAATTTATGAATAAAATTTAACTAAACAAGCTTAAAAGTGAGAAATATCTAATAATTATTGCTTCCGAAAACGATTTCGTTGTGCCCTATTTTAGATTTTAGGTCATTATCATCTACTTTTACCAATTTAGAAACAAATTTATTTTTAATAATTTCATCTTTATATTGATAGGCAACATCATTTTCAAAATCAGAATATCTATGAATTACATCATAGAAAATTTTATCATTATTTGGGATTTCAAAATAAGGTTTATAAGTATTAAAAACCGATGTTTTTGCAATATGATACAAACCTTGCAAAATAGAAAAAAAAGTATATTTTCTTGACTCTTCTCTGTTATAATCATTTGGGTAATGACCAGATTCTATTAAAATAGTGTTATAGCCCAATTTTTGAAAATTATCTCCTGTTGCAGTTGGGTAAAACTCATCTGTATATCTTCCCACAAAATCCGGAATCACATTTTGCAGCATTATATTCATACTAACAATTACATCCATTGTTTCAATTCTACCTTTTGTAAGTTTTCTAGTAACTTCTTCAGATGGAGCTAAAAAAGAGATTGTTGCTGGGTTTTTAGTGCCTTCTACACTAAAAATGGTTCTTTGATCGTGCAAATTGAAGCAAAATTGTGGGTTAAACTCCTCTAAAATGGTTCTTAACAATTTACTTTCTTTTGCATTTCTATCTACTGCATCTCTGTTTAAATCGATGTCATTTGCATTCACTCTTGTGTACATTTGTGCACCATCAGGGTTTAACATTGGGATAAACAAAAGTGTACACTCTTCTAAAATTTCTTTAAAAACAGTCTCATTTAGGTTGGTAAAACAATTAAAAAGGTCGAATAAAGCTTTTGTACCTGTACTTTCATTGCCATGCATTTGTGACCATAAAAGTATTTTTTTAGCACCTTTTCCTATTTTAAGCTGATGAATGGGTCTATTTTCTTCTGAAACACCAATTTCTGAAACTTGAAAATGAGTTTCATAATTCGAAAACAATTTTTCAATGTCTTTATAGGTAATCCATTTTCCTTGCAAAGAGGTTTCTTTTTGATAACTGAAAATTTCTTCTAAAAAATTGATGGGTATTGTGTTCATTTTTCTTGCTAAATATTTTTCAAAAATAAACCATTTACAATTGTCATCAAACTTTAATGTTACAATTGTAAAATTTTAGATTGTTACAAATGTAAAATGATGATTTCTAAATATCAGTTACTTTTGTAAACTTTTGAATTTTATGATGATACAATTGTTATAACACAATTACCACCTCACAAATCATATCAATAAATAAAATTTAAAGTATTTATTATCAATATTTTACAATATTTAAATTAAGCAATAGTTTAATATAAAATATATAGTTTATATTGTTTTATTTAATTATACTTTGTAGTTGCTTACATATTATTTACATTTGTATAAAGCAGCATAATTACAATGGTAAACATATCAGAATTTACTTCTCGACTCAAAAAAGTGATGGATTTTCATCAACTTTCTGCTTCTATGTTTGCAGATAAAGTGGGTGTTCAGCGATCAAGTATTTCACATATTTT
Organism: Polaribacter sp.; assembly: GCA_045110395.1. Classification (GTDB taxonomy): domain Bacteria; phylum Bacteroidota; class Bacteroidia; order Flavobacteriales; family Flavobacteriaceae; genus Polaribacter. The sequence goes on along the minus strand of JBGCFX010000188.1, from coordinate 3,220 downwards.
ATCTGGCAGAAACAAACCAAGTTTAGATTTTATTTTAAAAGTAACATCTCAATTTAAAGATGTAGATATGTATTGGTTGTTAAATGGAACAGGAACTTTTCCTAAAAATGAAAAATCGAGCTCTACTTCTACTCCAACTTTTTTTGAATCAAATACAAATGGTGGAAAAAAAATACAACGAATTGTGGTTTTTTATGAAGATGGTACTTTTGAGGAGTTTAAAAAGTAAAAATTATGCATGGAGCTTGGGGAGCATTAACATCACTAATAAAAAGGCAAGAAGCAGCAAAAAACAGAAAAGCTGCTTTAAAATATGAGTTGCAAAAAAGAAGAGAAAGTTTTTTAAGTGAAAAAACTGACCAAAATTTAGAATTCCCAGAGATTTCTGATACTGAAATGAAAGTTTTAAAAGAGAAAATTAGAAAAAAGTATAGAGTACAAAAAATTAGAAACGGTATTATTAATCTTACAATATTAGCTTTAGTTTTTTTCTTGTTTTATTATATATTTATTAATGTAAAGTGATTTTAACTATAATGTTAAAGACCAATTAAAATGGAATTTTATTTTGATTAAATTACTATTGGAGTTATTATTTTCTATTTTTTTATTTCTGCTCTTCTAGGAAGTTTTTGCACTTTTATAATATACACTTCTTTTAAATATTTATTAAAGAAAAAGTTGAATTATTTATTTCTGTTTAAACTTCTATTTGTTAGTTTCTTTATAGTTTTTTTAATACTAATAATTACAGATAAGCCTTATGATGGTTATCGTTAAAAAAAATCAACAATAACTTACAAATAGTTTTTATGATAATATTAGTTTTTTTTGCTTTGATAAAACTTATTTTTACTCATTAAAAATCAATAATGATTTATGTCTTAAAAAATTACGTTTTTAAAATAAATTTGAAATCGTTTTTTATACTAATTCTTATTTTACAATCTAGTATTGCCAAAAGCCAAGATGCTAATTTTGTGAAAGGTAAATTAATTAGTTTTAAAGATAAGACACCAATCCCTTTTGCAACTTTAAGAATTAAAAATAAAAACAAAGGGTTAATTTCTAATATTGATGGTGGCTTTAAAATTCCTGATAAATATCAAATAAATGGAGATACATTAATTATATCTTCAATTGGTTTTTCTACAAAAGAAATTCCTTTAGCTTCTTTCAAAAAAAACACAATAAATACTGTTATCTTAAAAGAAAAAATTGAAGCTCTTAATGAAGTAATTATTATAAGCTCAAAAAAAAATAGAAAAAGAAAGAAAAGTGCAGTAGAAATTATTAAACTAGCAATTAGAAATATTGGCAAAAACTATCCTTTCTCTAAATTTTCTTACATTGGTTACTATAGAGATTATCAAATAAATAAAGAAAAATACTATAATCTTAACGAAGCAATTATGGAGGTTTTTGATCCAGGTTTTGCTGTGAATGATTTTAAGGGTACAGATGTTAGAATATACAAATATAATAAAAACCTTAATTTCCCTATTGATACACTTTCTAATAAACCTTATAATTCTGAAAATAAAAACAAAATAATACCCAATGCAAGTTTAAGTAGTGTTGGTGGGAATGAATTTACCATACTTAGAATACATGATGCTTTTAGAAATTATAATACAATTAGTTATGATTTTGTAAATCGTTTTGACCAAAACTTTATAAACGATCACACATTTACATTACTCCCAAACACTTACATAAATGATGTTAATTTATACACCATTAAAATTAGAAAAACGTACAATAATTTTAAAGTTAAAGGCAAAATTTATATAAGTAAAGCAGATTTTAAAATCTATAAAATGGAATATGCTGTATATAATAATAAGGAAACATCTAAGTTTTTTGATGTAAAGTTAGAATACCAAGAGTTTGAAGATAAAATGTACCCAAACTACATTTCTTTTAATAATTCTTTTAAAGTTTTACAGCCTCCAAAATTTTTCTTAGTTGATGCTTTACTTAACAATAGCAATAACCCTACACTTAAATTTATATTTAATAATAATTTGAATATTGAAAACAGGATTAAAAAAAATAGTTTTAAAATTTATTACAAAAATAAAAGAATAAAAGTAAATCGAATTAAAGTTGATAAAAATGAAGTCGTTATTTTTTTTGATAAAGAAAAGGTCTCTGATTCTGATTTTGCAGAACTAAATAAGGTGACTTATAAAATTAAAAATATAAAAGATATTTTTGGTAATAAATTTAACGAGAGAAAATACTTAAACTATAAACAATACAGAGAGTTTTTTATTCAAGAACTAAAAGTAAATTCCTATAAACCAACAGATAATTTATATATGGATAAAAATAAACCCATTTTTTATAATCAATCAATAGCGCCTTTTAACAACCTTTCTAACTATTGGTTAAATACGCCAATGAAAAATTGATAAACGTAAAAGGACAAAATCTAAATTAACAATTTACCCATTGCTTCTTTAATAATGGCTGTATTTCTAACTCTATTGGGTGTGTTTTTTGTTTTTTGAGTTTCAATCATTTTACGCATTAAGTTAATGACAACTTTATCAAAATTAAACGATTTAAACTGGTTTCCTTTCACAACCATATCATCTACCAAATTCTGAATCGCTTCTGTATTATTACTCTCAGAAATCATTGTAAATGCTTTTTGATAAATGGCTTTTGTAGCATCATCACCAGTTAAAAACATTCCTGACAAAACACTTTTTGCGATAAAAGGCAATTCTTTTTCATTATTTTCTTCAATAAAAATACGTGTTAAAGGCGTTGCTAAAATCTTACGAACTTCATCTGGTAAGGTTTTAGATTTATCGATTGCCAATTGTTTATCAATATAATACACTGAAACCAAAGCTTTGCCTAAAACAGAATAGGATTTGCTATTTAATGCTTTTGCAAAAATAGGTTGTAATTCTGGGTCAGTTAATTTACCTAAAGTTTCTAAAGCTGCTGCCTGAACTAAGGTTTTTTTATCAGAATTAGCCATCTGTTTTATTTTTTCGATGGCATCTTTTTTTGCAAATTTGTTTATTAAATCTACCTTTTCTAAAGCTAAAATTCTAATTTTATAAGAGGCGTCATTCATTGCACTTACAACTGCATTAAATGCCACTTTTTCTTCTTGTTTTTTAGTAACTTCTAACAATGCTTCTCTTCTGTGCATAAAGTGTTCTGCATTTTTTAATTGAAAAATATAATCACTCAAAAC
>JBGCFX010000187.1:0-42578 GCA_045110395.1 Polaribacter sp. | reverse complement strand
TCTAATTTTAGTTTTTCACTTTTATGTATTGCTGATAAAATTTCTGATACGTTATGCGAAACATTTAAAATGGAATTACCATTAGAACGATTATTTTGTCTAGAGCCAATATCAATAGTTAAAACTTGATAAAATGGCGCTTCTCTAACACCTGCACTAGAATTACCAATAATAAAATTAGCTTCTTGTAAGAGTTTTAAAAAATACTCGAATCTTAAGGATGGAAATATTCTAAATTTCGGGTTATTTTCTAGCCTTTTGTATTCATTCAATATTTCTTCTGTGCCTAAATCGTTATTGGGAAAAATAACAACATAGTTTTTGTTTGATGCTAATAAAGCATCAACAAAAATAGTACTTTGCTCTTTTATTTTTTCATATTCTGTAGTAACAGGATGATACATTGCAATTGCATACTCATTAAAATCGATATTGTAATTTTCTTTAACTTGCTGTAAACTTGGCAAATTAACTGGATTCATCAGATCTAAATCTGGAGAACCAATTACATAAATAGAGCTTTCTAATTCTCCCATTTGAATGAGTCTTTTTTTAGCTTCATCATTAGAAACTAAATGCAAATGAGATAATTTACTTACAGAATGCCTTATCAACTCATCTATAGTACCAGAAATTTCACCACCTTCTATATGTGCTACCAAGATATTATTTAAACTACCCACAATTGCTCCTGCAAGTGCTTCTACTCTATCTCCATGTACAACAATTAAATCTGGTTTTTGATCTGCTATATATTCAGAAAAACCTTCGATTGTTTTTGCTAAAGTTCTGTCCATAAACTCTGCACCTACATGATTTTGAAAAGTAGCAATGTTTTTGAATCCGCTTTTATAAATTTCGTTTACAGTTAAGCCATATTTTGCATCTAAATGCATTCCTGTAGCAAAAATTTGAACATCAAAATTAGGCGAATCTTGTGTAATCTTTATTAAGGATTTTAGTTTTCCAAAATCTGCACGAGTTCCTGTTAAAAATACAATTTTTTTCATAAATTATTTTACAATGTATGATATTGCATGTGAAAAAGGTAATTTTTTAATTTCTTTTGTATCGTTTAAAAAATCATCTATTGCTTTATTGGTACCTGAAAAAGTACCATAATCATCTAAAATAATTATGCCTCCTTTAGTAACTCTATGATATAACTTTTCTAAAATATGTTTTACAGGTTCGTAAATATCTACGTCTATATGCAAAAGTGATATTTTTAAATGAGGATTTTTATCTAAATATTCATCTAAAGTAGTTAAGATATCTCCTTTAATAATATCTACATTTTTATTTAAATTTTGAGCTTCGAGTATTTCATTCATTTCTTCAAAAGAAATACCAACTCCACCACTTGTTTCGTTTATAAATGCTTCTCTTCTACCTTTATCGTTTTCAAAATTGGTTTCAGGAAAATCTCCAAAAACGTCAAATCCAATAATTTTTCTACTTTTTGTTTGTTCTAAGACTTCTCTTAACTTAATCCATCTAAATAAAGAATTTCCTTTAAATACACCAAGTTCTACAATTTCTCCTGGTATTTCTGAAGATTTTTTAAAGAGTTCTAAATGTGTAATAAATTTTCCGAAACGAGAAGGATCTGCAGTTGCATAAAAACCGTTTTCATAATCGAATTGTTTATCTAAGTCGTATAAATTATTCATTAATTAAAATCTTTATAAGTTAAATGCTGATCGTTTTCTATAGTTCTAATTGCTTTTTTACCTAAAATAGCATTGAATTCTTCTGCCAAGATTTCTCCTGTTCCTGGTCTTTTTACCCAGATATTTTCTTTAGTAAAAATATCTCCCTTTTTAATTGGTTTTATAGTAACCACTGTTGCAAATGCAAAATCTATAGTTACTTGTTCTTCTTTGGCAGGTTCTTTTGTACCACCTCTCATTTGCCAAATTAAATTGCTTCCTTCTATGAGTTCTTTGCAATCATTCTCATCCATAGAACAAACAATATCTGGTCCTGTTCTTTGTTTATGATCTGTAAAATGACGTTCTAAAATAGAAGCACCTAAGGCAACTGCACCCAAACATGCGTGGTTTGTTAATGTGTGATCTGATAAACCAAAAACATTTTTAGGAAACGCTTGAGAAAGTTCTTGCATAGCACCAAAACGTACCAAATGTACTGGAGTTGGGTATAGATTTGTGGTGTGTAATAATGCTAAAGGCACATTAGCTTTTTCGAAAATTTCTACAGCTTTTGCAACACTTTTTATAGTGTTCATACCTGTGCTTAAAATTACAGGTTTGTTAAAAGAAGCTATATGTTCTAAAAGTGGATAATTATTACATTCACCAGAGCCAATTTTGTATGCTGCAACATTCATTCTTTCTAATCTTTCTGATGCTGCTCTAGAAAAAGGAGTAGAAATAAAAATCATTCCTTTGCTTTCTACATAATCTTTTAAAGCTATTTCATCTTCTTCATTTAATGCACAACGTTTCATAATTTCGTAAATAGAAACATCTGCATTTCCTGGAATAACCTTTTTTGCTGCTCCACTCATTTCATCATCTACAATATGTGTTTGATGTTTTACACACTCTGCTCCTGCTCTAAATGCAGCATCAACCATTTCTTTGGCAACTTTTAAAGAACCTTCGTGGTTTATACCAATTTCTGCAATTACAAATGGTGAATAATCTGCACCTATTTTTCTGCCTCGTATTTCTATAAAATTATTCATTTATATTAATAATTATTTGGATTTTTGAGTCCTAATTTTCTCAAAAAAAAGTGATTGAATTTTTTATATCTTACTATTTTAAGTATCATCTTACCAACAAATCTTCCTGATTTAGAAATTTTTCTATGATTAAATTTATTGGTTTCTTCTCCTTGTGAATCTTCTTTTGTTAAGTTTTTTAGTTCTTTAAACATCCAATCTTCTGTTGCATTCCCCATATGGAAAGCCAAATTTTCTTTGGTTGCTAGTCTTAAAAAACCTAAATCTTCGTTAGGATTGTCTATAAATTTATTTTCTACACCACCAACAATTTTTATAAATGCAGGTTCATTTGATCCTTTATCAAAAACGGCTCTTTTAAGTGTTGCAACAAAATGACCACAACCCATAACAGCTTCGTCTTTATTCTTATTTTTAAGGACTAAATAATTTTCTAAATGATTATTATTATATTGTAATTTATCATTACCTAAGCTTACATCAAACTTGTGCATTGCCTCTGAATCTAATACTTTTTGGAACGATAATTTTCCTTTAAAAAAACCATAATACCAATTGTTTGCTGCATGCGCATACATTAATTTACTTAAAGGAACAGGACTAACCATCCCTGCTTCTGGGAAATTGATGAAAATATCTTCACAGGCTTTTTGCCATCCATTTTTAAATAAAACGTCAGCATCTGTAATTGTAATTAATGTTTCTAAATTACCTTTTGAAGCTGCAAGTATTGCATTTACTTTCCCTACATTTTCTTTAGAATGAAATACTTGATCTATTAAAAATGAGTCTTCATATTTTTTATCTATATAGTCTTTTACTTTTTGATGAGAATTATTATTGTAAATAGTAATTCTAGTTTTAGTATGTACAGTAAGTAAGAGAGATTCTAAACATAATTTAAAGACTTCTAAAGCATCTTTAAAATAATCATTAAAATGTGGTATATAAACAGGAATTATTATTCTATGATAATTTACAATATCTAATTCTTTGTTATTTTTTTCAGGATTAATTCCTATTCTCATAATAATCTAATAATTTTAAAATCCCTTCTTCTAAAGCAACCAAATCTCTTTGAAGAATTTTCTTCATTTTTGTAATATCTGGACATCTTCTTAACATATCTCCTTCTTCTAAAGCATCTATATGAACAATTTTAGATTTACTTTTAGTTATCTTAATAATTGTTTTTGCTAAATCTAAGACTGTAATTTCTATATCATTACCAATATTTATAACATCATTATCAATTAAATTTTCTGAATGTATTTTTATAATGCTATCAATATTATCATCAATATAACAAAAGGTTCTAGTTTGTAAACCATTACCATAAATTAAAACATCTTCGTTTTTTTGCGCTAATTTTATAAATTTTGGAATGACAAAATCTTCACTTTGATTAGGACCATAGGTATTAAAAAATCTAAAAATTGAGTATTTTAAACCAAATTCTTGATAATACGATTTTAGATACGATTCTCCTAAATTTTTAACGATTGCGTAAGGTAATTTTGAGTTTAGTGGCGTTGTTTTTTCATTTTGAGGTATTTCAAAAGGTTCTCCATATACTTCTGATGAAGATGAAAAATAAACCTTAGAAACACTCGTGTTTTTTGACAAGTTTAATATGTTTTCAAACCCTTTTATGTCTTCTAAAACCAATAATGGGTTTTCTAATGTTCTTTTTACACCAACAACTGCTGCAAAATGAAAAACATAATTAAAATTAAATCTGTGAAAAACTGCAGAAATATCATTGTAATTATTAACGTTCCCTTTTATAAAAATTACGTTTTCTAATTTTGGTACTTTTTTTATTTCGCCTGTTAATAAATTATCGAAAACTACAATTTGGTTAGATGTATCTTTTGCTAATTCTTTAACTAAATAACTTCCTACATTTCCTGCGCCTCCAGTTACTAAAATATTTGTCATTCGTTTTTTATGGTTCTTAATTTGTAAAAGCTAAACTACAAAATTATAAATTTAATAGATTATTATATTGACTTGAAATTTGTTTAAATGAATAATTAGAAATATATTTTTCTCTTAATTCTTCTCCTATTTTATGTAAGTCTTCTGGTTTTAATTTATGTACGATGTTTAGTTGATTTTCTAAACTTTCAAAATCATTAAAATCGAACCAAAAATTATTTTTTGTAGATTCCAATCTTTCTGGCATTGTCCCAACTTTAGTTGATATAATTATTTTACCTGCAGCCATCGCTTCAATACCGACTAATGGACCAGCTTCTTCTTTTGATGATATGATTAACACATCTATTTTTTCAAAAAAAACATCTATCTTATCATTGTCAATAGCACCCATAAAATTACAGTTTTTGTTAGTTTTTGTGCGCTCCTTTAATTCTTCTTCTAAGGGGCCTTTGCCAGCAATTACAAGTGTATCGTTTCTTTTTGAAAATAAATTTATTAATGGTAAAATACCTTTTTCTTTGTCTAATCTACCTAAATAGCCAAATCGTAAAGGCTTTTTTATTTTTTTTGGAATTTTTAATAATTGACATTCCTTCAAACTACATTGATCAATAATAATGTAGTTTGTTTTTATTTGATTTACCATTTTTATTGCATTAAAATTAGAATGGTGTGCAAATAAATCTACTTTTTTTAAGAAATTGCAATCCTCTTTTGGTATTTCTTTAATAGTACCAGTAGTTCTAAATAATATAAATTTATGATGTTTTTTACTTAAGTCTATTATATTTTTTATATGATTTGAAGAAACTTGGGCACATATAAAAATTACATCATTTTTAAGAATAGTAGATTTTAAAACGTTAAAATATTTTTTTTGTATACCTATTTTTTTTGAAATACTGTTATTAATATATCCGTAATTATCCTTTGTTCCTCTATTTATAATTTTAGACAAAAAACTTAAAAACCTATATATTATATGTTTTTTGTAAATTATTTTATCTAAAGAATTTGCTTTTAATTGGAGGTTTTTTAATGCCTGTGAAGCATCTGTAATGTAACTTGTAGAAATTATATTTACATCATAATTATTTTTTAAAGATTTTGCAATAATATTTGTTTCAATTTCTCTACCACCAAAATCTTGAATTGGACCAATAATTAAGACTTTTTTCATACATTTTAAGTTTTAAATTATCAACTGAATTTTGATAATAGTTTTAATAAAACTGTTGCAATTCTTCTTAATACTTTCTTATTTTCTATCTTTTTTAAAAATTTTATTCTTTTTGATGGATTTTTAATTTGGTTGAACAAAAACTCATCTAAAGAATGGTTAAAGACGACATTAAGATATTTTTTTTGTATTGATTCTCTTTCTGAATTTGCTTTATCACCTTGTGATGTAGAGATTCCATCCATATTAAAATGGGCAACTATTATATCTATTCTTTTAAAAGTAGCTCCATTTAATCCTATTGTTTTAAAGAAAAACTCCCAATCTGAAACAATTTTTAAATCTTCATTATAAAACCCATATTCATAAAATAAACTTTTCTTTATAAATGTTGATGGGTGCATTAAAGTACTTCTTAACAAATAACTTAAAGATATTTTTTCTGGATGTTTTTTTACAACAGTTTCGCTGTTTTCAATAAACTCTAAATGACCACTAATAAAATCGAACTTATTATGTAAACTTGGAAGTACTTTTTCGATAATAGTATCATTAACTAAGAAATCTCCTGAATTTAAAAACAACAAAAAATTTCCTGAAGCTTTTTTTATACCTTTATTCATGGCATTGTATACGCCAGTATCGTTTTCGCTACTCCATTTTAAATTTGATAAATCAAAGGATTTTATTATTGATAAACTATTATCTGTAGAATTACCATCAACAACAATATATTCAAAATTTTGTAAATTTTGATTTGCAACACTCTCCATAGTTTTTTTTAAACCAATGGCGTTGTTATAATTTATTGTTATAATTGATAATTTAAAATTACTCATAAAACTGTTTTATTTTGCTACATACATATTCGATATCTTCTTTTGTATGGCAAAGTGAAATTGGCAAACTCAGTGTTTTTTGATGAATATTTTCTGATATAGGAAATTTATGATTTATAAAAAGGCTCTTATACCCTTCTTGACTGTTTGGCGAAATTGGATAATGAATTTCAGTTGAAATTCCGTTTTCTAAAAGATGTTTTTTTAGTTGATCTCTTTCTGAAACTAAAATATTAAAAATATGCCAAACGTCTTGTTGTCCTAAATTTAATGGAAGTTTTATTTTTGAGATTTCTTTTAATTTTTTAAAATAAATAGAAGCCAACTGACTTTTGTGCGCAATTACATTTTTATAATCTTTAAGTTTTACAATTAAAAAAGCGGCTTGTAATTCATCTAATCTAGAATTAAAACCCATAAATTTATTATGGTATTTCTTTTCACTTCCGTAATTTCTTAATGCTTTTAGTTTTTCATATAATGTATTATCATTACAAAGAATTGCACCTGCATCTCCTATAGCTCCTAAATTTTTAGTGGGATAAAAACTAAATGCACCAATATCTCCAAAATTTCCTGCTGTTTTATCTCCTATTTTAGCAAAATGGCTTTGGGCACAATCTTCTATTATCTTTAAATTATTTTCTTTCGAAAATTTTGTTATTTCTAACATTGGCGATAATTTACCATATAAATGAACTGGTAAAATTGCTACACAATCTTTGGTATATGCTTTCTTGATTCCTTTTAAATCTAAGTTATAAGTATCTTCATTGGGCTCTACAAGAACAGGCACTAAATCTGCTCTTATAATTGCTAATATCGATGCTATATATGTGTTGGAAGGCACTAGTACCTTAGCGTTTTTAGGGAAATTAAAAACTTTTAAACCTAAAATTAATGCATCTAAGCCAGAAGCTAAACCAATACAATATTTAGCATTATTAAGTTTTGCAAATTCTTTTTCAAAGTTTTTTACTTCTTCACCTAAAATATACCAACCACTATCTATTACATCATTTGCCTTATCTTTTAATTCTTTTAAATATTTCTTATTCGCCTTTTTAAGGTTCTCATAAGGTACTTTAATATGGCTCATAAATATAATCTTTAGGGTCAAATAATTCTGATGCTAAAACTAATAGAATAGCATCTTTAGAAAACTTATGCATCCAATGAAAATCTTCTGGGTAAAGAAATAGACATTCATTTGGTTTGTCTAATTTATATGTACTTTTTTCTAAGCCATTATCGTTTTCTATAACACAACTTCCTGAAATACAAACTACTGCTTGTATCGTTTTTTTATGTCTATGTAAACCTCTAGTAGAATTATCTACCCCATAAATATAAAAAAGTCTTTTAATATCGAAAGGAATTTTCTTTTCTAATACAGTTAAATTACCTCTTGAATCTGAGAAAGTGTCTAATTTTATTAATTTAGGCATATAGAAATAGTATAATTCTTTTTAAAATAGGATTTATTTTTGTTACATCAATATACACAAATTTATTTTTAGTTAATTTTAAAAATAATGTTATTTCTGTATGGATTAACTTCTTTAACGCAAAAGATTTTTTTTCTCTTAAATTGTTATTTAATATAATATTTAATTTATTTACTATACAAAAATTATCTTCCCAATAACCTGTGTACAAGATTTTTAACTCTTTTTTATATTTTACTTTATATGTATAAAAGCCATTAGAAGCCCAATTTTTATGATGAAATTTAAAATGATGAAAGTGAAAAAAAATAAGCTTTTTATTATTAGATAAAAATTCTCCTTTTTGGTTTTTGGTGATTCTATAATTATTTAAATTCCAAGGTGCAAGACCAGAAACTGCATCATTTAAAACTTTTACTTTGTCTTTATATAAATCAGTCCAATCATCTAAATATCTTTGATCTGCATACCTACTATTTTCTGCATCATTATAATCTTTACACCAATTTAGACATTGTTTTTTCCATAGATTAAGGCATTTTAAACCTGTAACATCATTCTTAAAAATTTGAAAACTGACATTATATTTCCCAAAAGATTCTAGTGTTTTAAGTTCTTCAGAGAATTTATGTGGTGTAATTATAATAGAATTTTCTTTTAAATAGTTAAAAATTTCAACTGGAGAACTATAAAATTTAATGTCTGCATCTAAGGTACATATATGATCTAAATTGTACTTTTTTAATAAATATAAAGGAATACAAGGGCTTAATGTAAAATAATATTCTATGGTAGATCTGTTGGTTTTTGCATTTTGTAATTCCGTATCATTTTCTTCTAAATCTGCAATAGTAAGCGTAATTACATTTTTGTAAATATTTTTATTTTCTGAAAAATATTCTTCCGTAAATTTATCAATACAGATAACATAGATTGTAAAATCTTCTAGATATTTTTCTAAAGATTCTATTAAAATGACACCTTTTGATAGATAATTCTTATCAAAAAAAGTTGAAAAATTTAATTTCATTATCCTTTTTTACATTCTATAAATAGAGAATCTGGTTTTCTGGTAATATTATTTTCGCCATCTAAATTATAATTTTCCCAATTTGGGATATAGCTGCTAAAAGCATTTTTAACCTCTATATCTATACCTCCATTTTCTTCTAATAATTTTGTTAGAGAATATCTATCATACATCCATTGATGAATTTCTCCTTTTAGTCTGAATTTACCTAACTCTGTGTGTTTTTGATCTACACCTAAAACATTAAGTACTTTATTTCTTAGGTAATATTTTAATTTTCTTAATAATGGTTTTTTCTTTTTTACAGAAATAATAGATGATGTTTTAATATCTTCAGAAATTAATTGTTCTCTTAATCCTTTACCCTCTTCACCAATTCTTTCAAAAATAAACTCTTCATTTATAAGTACTTTTTTAGAAAGTACTTTTATCATATTTCCACCATTTTTATGCCTCGCAACTTGGTCTAACATTTCTATTTTCATCCACTCATAATTGGCTTCTGTGAGTTTATCTGATGGACTTTCGATTCCTTTTTCTAAAAAATGTAAATATTTTTTTGCTATTCTTTCTAAATCTGGAATTACGATTCTTAAAACACCTCCTTTCTTAAGAACTCTAAAGCATTCTTTTACAAATACAGCACCATCTTCTTTAGAAAAATGTTCTAAAACATGAGAATGATAAGTAGCATCAAATGTATTGTCTTTACAAGGAATACCTTCTAAAAGATTGTGGCTTTTTACATATTTATCTACAGAAGAAAAATCGATGTTTATCCATTCTTTTAAAGAGCAATAATGAGAACCACAGCCTAAATTTAAATACTTCATTTTAAAACTTTTTATAAACTACAATTATACTTTGTCCATCTTTAATTTTGCTTTTTAAAATCCATTTAAAAAAACTTGTAGATAATAGTTTATCAAATTTATTAATGAATCTATTTATTCTAAAATGAGTTTTAGATTGATCTATTAACTTAATTTTTCTAAAAATTAAAGAGTTAATAAACCAATATTTAGATGCGTAAAATGCAGATTTTCGATGGCTTTCTTGTAAAGGTTCATTATGAATTTTAACCACTTCTAATTCATATATTTCAGCGAGTTTTTCTAATTGCTTTTTTTTCCATAGAATAGTATGATGTGGAGGAAGGTTAAAAGTGTAATTAGGATGTCTACTAATAAAAGATTCATTATTAGGCATAGCAACTACAAATTTTCCTCCTTTTTTTAATACTTTTTTTATAGATTCTAGAAACGTTTTAGTTTCTGTTAAGTGTTCTAATACTTGAAAACTTACAACAATATCATAAACTTCTTCATTGTTTTCAGCATGTTCTTGTATGGTTTCTTTTTTTACATTTAGCCCTTTTTCTGTCGCTATTTTAACAGCTTGCGTACTGAGTTCTAAACCTGTATAATCTATCTCTGCTTTTGTTTTATCTTTTAAAATACCAATACCAGAACCAACATCTAAAACTTTAAATCCTGATTTAAAAAATTGTTGAACATAATCATACTCAGTTTTTCCTGGATGTTCATAATACCAAGTTTGCTTCCCTAACTCAGAATAAAAATCATCATCTCCTGCATATTTAGGATCAAAGAAAAGTAAATTACAATTATTACATTTATAATTGTAAACAGCTTCTTCTTTAAAAATTTTTTCTACGTTGTAAAAAGGCTTCCAAATTTTAATAATCTCTTCTCTTGTAGAAACTTTATTTTTAGTTGTGTTTTTTGATAAACAAAGTAAACATTCCATTATTTTATAATTAAAAACTTTGATATTGATTGTAAATCTGAATTGTTAAACTGAATATCAGATACATCTTCAACAATTATTTTTTTATTAAATTTTTCTAAAAAAAGTTGAAACTTTTCAATAGAAAAAAACCAGTGAGGTATTTTTGCTTTATAACTTGGCACGTTTTGCACACAAATTAAGTCTTCTTTTACATCTATAAATGCTGTTCTATCTATTACTATAGTTTCCACATTTGTTTCTAATAATTCTTTTAGAATCTTATATGGGTTTTCTAAATATTGCAACACACTATTTAGCAAAATTACATTTGGTTTTCTAACTGAAATACAACTATTTATCGTAAAAAAAAAATCTAAAAAACTATCTTTAAAATGAGTTTTACCTGTTTCTACAAAATGTTTTTGCTCCACAATACTCCATTCAAATAGGTTTGCTTTTTGAAAAAATAATTTATTTTGAAAATATTTACTTCCTAAACTCCCACCAAAATCTAAAACTGATAAATTATTTTTATTTTCTATACATACATTTTGTAAAGCAGCAAGCACTTTAAAATTATAACTTACCTTATCAAACACAGTAGAATCTCTTTCGAAAGCTGCTTCACCGTTTTTTACTTTTAGTAATGCATTTTTGCATAATTCTAAAATAAAGTTAGAATCATAGCCTGAACTTACTAATAGACTTTCTTCCCAAGTCTTAAAAGCTGAACTCCAAACAGAACCATTTTTTTTTGACTTATTATTTTTAAACTTCTGTACTATTCGTTTTATTAACTTCATTTTAATCTTCTAAACCTTTTTAAAAACATCAAAAACAGAGAAAGGATCTGCATTATAAATAACTATATTTTTAGAACTTGCATATTTTTTTAAAGTTTCGTATTGTTGATACAAACCATAAACATTATACAAATATTCTTTAGGAAAAGGATAGCTCTGCTCTTCGTAACTAATTGTAATTCCTTCTTTATCTAAGTAATATTCTAAACATGGTTTGTCATGACTATAAAAGTGAGTATATTTCTCTACTTGTTGCCAATCATGATTTATACCCACTAAAAATATCTCTTCAAAATTAAGATAAATAGCTAACTGTAAACCTACTATAACAACAGTGCTTGGTGATATAATATTTTTCTTAAAATTAACAGGTAACTGCCCTCCAGTTGAATAAAAATAAATTTCTCTACCAATAAAAACTTCTTCAGCTATTTTTTTATCTTTTCTATGAACTAATATTTTTGTTTCTAAAGGTAATTTATTATGACATCTTGTCCACCAATTAATAGATACATTTTCTGTAATTGGTGGATGTGATCCTGCAAAAATATGACAATCTGGTCTTATAATATCTATATCTTTATGCTCAAAAAAATTTCCATGAGAAATTTTAAAGTAACTATTATACTTATTTAAATCTATTTTATTTATAGAATCATAAGTTCCTAAAAGAAGTGCTTTATTTGTCTTTTTGGTAACCTTAAAATCAAAATTATACTTTTTTTGAAAAATTTTATTTATAATTTTATTTATCATACAGTAAATCTTGGTGTTATTATAGCTACGTTATTAGCTCTATTAATGCCTCCTGTATTCCAAAAATCACCAGAGATAACCTCAAAACTAAACGCATTTAATAGTAAATCTATCCTATTTACAGCAATTCTTCCATTTTGTATGACTAAATCTACAGAATATTTACCACCTCTTAAAGGAAGCCTATCAAACTCTATGTTTACTGACTTTGTTTTATTAAACCCTTCAAAATCTATGTTCATTTCATCTGAATAAATATCTACAATTTTTACTTCTTTAAAGTCTCTAATTACCATACCAATTTCTAGACCTTCTATACTAATTTCTTTAAAAAACTCGAAATGAAGTTTTATTTTTGAATATTCTCCTGAAACAAAATCTCCAACTCTAACATTTTGTTCATTTAGTAATTCTATATCAGAAAAAATAATTTCACCTGATCCAATTCTATCTTTTCTATCTTTTAACTTTTTAGTAGAATTAGCATCAATAGTTAAATATTTTTCAATACAATCGTTAATAGAACCTGAAAATTTCATGTTTCCGTTTTCTAAAATAATTCCATTAGTGCAAAGGTTTTTTACTGCTGCCATATTATGACTTACAAACAAAACAGTTCTACCATCTTGACCAGAAATATCTTGCATTTTACCAATGGCTTTCTTTTGAAATTCTGCATCACCAACTGCTAAAACTTCATCTACAATTAAAATGTCTGGCTCTAAATGAGCAGCAACTGCAAATGCCAAACGAACTGTCATACCACTAGAATAACGTTTTACTGGAGTATCTATATAGCGTTCACAACCAGAAAAAGAAACGATTTCATCTAGTTTAGATTGAATTTCTTTTTTTGTCATTCCTAAAATTGCACCATTTAAAAAAATGTTTTCTCTACCAGTCATTTCTGGATGAAACCCTGTGCCAACTTCTAATAAAGATGCAATTCTACCTTTAGATTTTATTGCACCAGTAGTTGGCCCAGTAACTTTAGATAAAATTTTTAAAAGCGTAGATTTTCCTGCGCCATTTTTACCTATAATCCCTAAAACCTCACCTCTATGAACATCAAAATTAATATCTTTTAATGCCCATACATATTCAGATTCTGCTTTTAATGATCGATCATTAGATTCACCTACTTTTAAATATGGATCATCTTTTCCTTTAATTTTGGCTAAAAATCTATTTAAATCATGACTAATAGTTCCTGTGCTAACTGTTCCTAAACGATATTGTTTAGATAAGTTTTCTACCTTTAAAATAACAGTATCATTTTTCATTAGATGGTATCAATAAAGGTTTTTTCTGTTTTATTAAAAATAGCTAATCCTACTATGAAAGTACATAAAGAAATGATAGTCATATAAATAACATCTCCAAGAATTACTTCTGTATTAAGTGAAGGAAAAATTATATTTCTAAAATTTTCTATAATTGCAGTCATAGGATTATATTCTATAAATTGGATTGCTAAAGGGTACTCTTTTAATCCTTTTTTTGCAGCTTCTATAGGATAAACCACAGCAGATAAATACATTAATAATTGAACACCAAAAGCAACCAAAAATGTTAAATCTCTATATTTTGTAACCATTGATGAGATAATCATTCCTAAACCTAACCCTAATGTACCCATAGAAAAGAACAAAAATGGCAAATAAAATAAGTCTGTTGTTAAACTAAAATTAATTTGATCATTCAAATAATAATAAAAGTAGAAAGTTATAAATATTAATAATTGAATACCAAACTTTAACAGATTAGAAAATATGGTTGATAAAGGCATTATTACTCTTGGAAAATAAACCTTACCAAAAATCGCTTCGTTCTTTTTAAAAGTATCAGAAGTTTCTGATAAACAATCTTTAAAGTAATTCCAAGCTGTAATACCTCCTAAATTAAATAAAAAAGCTGGGACACCATTTGTAGATATGTTTGCTATGTTATTAAAAATTAAAGTAAAGATAACTGAGGTAAAAAGTGGCTGAATTAAATACCATAAAGGTCCTAAAATAGTTTGTTTATATTTGGTAACTACATCTCTTTTAACAAATAAAACTAACAAATCTTTATATTGCCAAATCTCTTTTATGTTTAGGCTAAATAGACTTTTCTTGGGTGTAATTTCGAAAAGCCATTTTTCTTTCTGCATATATCTATTTTATATAATAACAAATATAATTTATTTTGATAGAATTCATCTGTTTTTTCGTTCAATCGCATTATTTTTACGATAAAATATAATAACTTAAAAAATATTCTTCTTAGCTTTATGAATATAAAAAAAATAGAAGTATTAGAATATCAACCAGAATTTGCAAAAGATTTTTACAATCTAAATGCGGCTTGGTTAAAAAAATATTTTTACATAGAGCCTTATGATGAAAAGGTTTTAAGCAATCCACAAAAATATGTTTTAGATCCTGGTGGTTTTATTTTCTTTGCTAAATTTAATGATGAAATAGTTGGAGTTGTATCACTTATCAATCAAAAAACTTTTTTTGAGTTGAGCAAAATGGCTGTTTCTCCCAAGTATCAAGGTTTAAAAATAGGTTTACAACTAATGGATTTTTGTGTAGAGTTTGCAAAAAGCAAAAAATGGAAAAGCATTACTTTGTATTCTCACAGAAGTTTAGTGCCTGCAATTAATCTTTATAAAAAAGTGGGATTTATAGAAATACCTGTAGAAGAAAACTCGCATTATGAACGTTCAGACATTAAGATGATTCTAAATTTTTAGTATTTAGTTATAGTTTACAATCTCAGTAGCCAGTAACAGCAGGCTAAAAAAAGATTCTGAAGCATTCAGTATTATAAAAAACTCTGGATTGCCAACTCATAGCCTTTTAAGCCAAAACCAAAAATGACTCCTTTTGCTGCTGGTGCAATATAACTATGATGTCTAAAATCTTCACGAGCGTGTATATTAGAAATATGTAACTCTACAACTGGAGTTGTTATGCCTTTTACAGCATCACCAATACCAACAGAGGTATGTGTATAAGCAGCTGCATTCAAAATAACACCATCATAATTAAAACCAACTTCATGTAATTTATCAATAATTTCTCCTTCTATATTCGATTGAAAATAAGATAATTCTATAGCTGTAAACTTTAATTGCAATTCTCTAAAATAATCTCCAAAAGTTTTAGAACCATAAATTTCTGGTTCTCTTTTGCCTAATAAATTTAGGTTGGGTCCGTTAATGATAATTAGTTTCATTTTGTAAAGATATTAAAAATTGGACATAAAAAAAGGAAGCAAAATTGCTTCCTTTTTTTATGTATTACATAATTATTAAAACCCAAACTGTACACCTAAAGTAGGAACAAAAGCTCCATCACCTCCAGTAAAATATTTTGCTTGTGCAATAAGATTAAGACTATCACTAATGGAATACAAACCACCAGCACCTACATTTAAACCTCCTACAGAAGCAGAAACAGAAACACCTCCACCAGAAACTTTAGCTGTTCGAGTACCATAACCAACTAAACCATACCAGTTCAATTCATCTGTGCCTCCAAAATAATATCTAGCATCTATATTTAATTGTGTTCCTGATGCAGAAGTAGCTCCTGCTGGTTTGTCTACAAAAAAATAAGTAAAACTTGGAGCAATAGAAATATCATCAGTAATTAAATATTCTACACCTGCAGTAAGAGCAAAATTTTCATCATAGGTTGCTCCACCAAAAGCGTTAAAATCTCCTTTTTCTTGTGCATTAATTGAACTCAACCCAAAAATTGCAAAAACTGCAATTAACAATACTTTTTTCATAATAAATAAGTTTTATAGTTTAAGAAGCTAATATATGAAATTAAATTATATGTCAATATTTTATGTTAAAAAATAGAAATAATTTATTTTAATTCTTAATAAGTATCAATTTAATAAATTATTTATTTTTTCATCTAATATAAATAAGATTTAATACTTTTATCTTGTGAATTGGCAAAATGCAATTAAAGATTATCAAATTTATTTAAAAATAGAAAGAGGCTTATCTAAAAATACTTTAGATAGCTATTCTAGAGATTTAAAAAAACTAACTACTTTTCTTAAAGAAAATGAAATTAGCTGCTCTCCTATTTCTATTGATGAAAATACTTTACAACAATTTGTTTATGAAATTGCAAAAAAAGTAAACCCAAGAAGTCAAGCAAGAATCATCTCAGGTTTACGTAGTTTTTTTGATTATCTAACCTTTGAAGATTACAGAAAAACAAATCCAACAGATTTAATAGAAACCCCTAAAATTGGTAGAAAACTACCAGATACTTTATCTGAAGATGAAATTGTTGAATTGATTGCTGCAATAGATTTAAGCCATCCTCAAGGAGAAAGAAATAGAACCATCTTAGAAACTATTTATAGTTGTGGTTTGCGAGTAAGTGAACTCATCAATTTAAAAATTTCAGATTTATTTTTTGATGAGGGTTTTATAAGAGTCATTGGTAAAGGGAATAAACAACGTTTTATACCCATTCATTACAGTGCTCAAAAATATATTTTGTTTTATATTAAGGATATCAGAATTCATATAGTACCTAAAAAAGGTTTTGAGGATATTGTTTTTTTAAATAGAAGAGGTAAAAGTCTTACAAGACAGATGATTTTTATGATTTTAAAAGATTTGGCCATAAAAATCGATTTAAAGAAGAAAATAAGTCCACATACATTAAGACATTCTTTTGCAACTCATTTATTAAAAAATGGCGCAGATTTAAGAGCGATACAACAAATGTTAGGCCATGAAAGTATTACAACTACAGAAGTATATGTTCATTTAGATAAAAGTTATTTAAAGGAAGTTGTTGAGAGGTTCCATCCCAGAAGAAGCCCATCTTAATCTTCCCAAAAGGAAGGAAATCATACCGAAAATTTAATATCATTAAAAAATCCTAACTTTTTAAAAGTTAGGATTCTTATTTAATATTTTAACAAGAGTGTCTCTTCCCTTTGGGAAGATTAAGATGGGCTTCTACTTAGCCACATTCACAGCTCTAGTTTCTCTAATTACAGTTACTTTAACCTGACCAGGATACGTCATATCATTTTGTATTTTTTGAGAAATAGCAAATGATAACTCAGCTGCTTTAGCATCATTTACTTTGGTGCTTTCTACCATAACACGCAATTCACGACCTGCTTGAATAGCATAGGCTTTTTGTACACCAGAAAAACCAAAAGCAATATTTTCTAAATCTTTTAAACGTTGTATGTATGAATCTAAAACTTGACGTCTTGCACCTGGTCTTGCTCCAGAAATAGCATCACAAACTTGAACTATAGGAGATATTAAACTTTTCATTTCTATTTCATCATGGTGTGCACCAATTGCGTTGCAAACATCTGGTTTTTCACCATATTTTTCGGCCCATTGCATTCCTAAAAGTGCGTGAGGTAATTCACTTTCTTCATTTGGTACTTTACCAATATCGTGCAATAAACCAGCACGTTTTGCAACTTTAGAATTTAAGCCCATTTCTGCTGCCATAATTCCACATAAATTAGAAACTTCTCTAGAGTGCTGTAATAAATTTTGCCCATAAGAAGATCTATATTTCATTCTACCAACAGCTTTTACCAATTCTGGATGCAAACCGTGAATACCTAAATCTATTACAGTTCTTTTACCAACTTCTATAATTTCTTGGGTAATTTGTTTTTCTGTTTTTTTAACTACTTCTTCTATTCTTGCAGGGTGAATCCTTCCATCAGTTACCAATTTATGCATTGATAAACGTGCAATTTCTCTACGAACAGGATCAAAACAAGATAAAATAATTGCTTCAGGAGTATCATCTACAATAATTTCTACACCAGTTGCTGCTTCTAAAGCTCTAATATTACGTCCTTCTCTACCAATAATTCGACCTTTAACATCATCAGACTCTAGGTTAAACACAGAAACACAGTTTTCTACAGCTTGTTCTACACCAACTCTTTGAATGGTTCCTAAAACTACTTTTCTTGCTTCTTGTTCTGCTGTTAATTTTGCTTCTTCAATAGAAGTTTGTACAAAAGCCATTGCTTCTGTTTTTGCTTCATCTTTTAAAGAGGTTACTAATTCTTTTTTAGCTTCATCTGCAGACAAACCAGAAATTTGTTCTAACATATCTACATGGCGTTTGTGCATTACATCTAAATCGCTTTCTTTTTTGTCTAAGAAATCTAATTTTGCATTGTAATCATTTTCTTTGTGTTCTAAAGATTTGTTTAAACGTTTGTTTTTATCAACCTCTGCAGCTACTTGAGATTCTCTATCTCTAATCCTTTTTTCTACATCAGAAATCTTTTTTTCTCTAGAAATAATTACTTTTTCGTGTTCTGCTTTAAGTTCTATGAACTTTTCTTTGGCTTGTAGTATTTTATCTTTTTTAATTGATTCTGCATCAATTTTTGCTTCTTTTAGAATAGTGGCTGCTTCTTTTCTTGTGCCATTTAGCATTTTTTTGCCTCTTGCTTTTTGCATTGCATTTGCAATTAAAAAACCAATTACTACTCCTATAATTGCTGCCATTATTGGCAGTATCATTCCATCCATAATTTTAATTTAATATGTGATACCAATTATAAATTAAATAATAATTTCAATTCATAATTAGGCATAAAAAAAGCCTACATTAGTTTGGTTTTTTAAACTCCATTATGGGTACTTATAGGACTAACTAACTGATCAAGGATCCACTTAAAAATACTGAAACAAGTTCAATACTAGTGGCTTGCTTTTACAATTAAGACTCATCCTTCATAATTGAATCGTGTTGAGTTTAATAAACAATTTACTAACGTAGGCAGTGTGTTGTTAATGTATTTTAAAGAACTTATTTTAAATGAGAATTAACCAAACTGGTTAATTCTTTTATTTTATCTACTACTTCTCTACTAGTGGAATCTTTTTCTATAGATGTTATTTCTACTTTAGATGCAAATTGCAAAGCACACATTGCTAAAACATCTTGTTTGTCGCTAACTGCGTAATTTTGTTCATACATCGTAATTAATTTGTTAATGGCATTAGCGGCTTTTCTCATCCCTTCTTCTTCTTTGGTGTTGTTTACACTTAAAGGATAGCTTCTGCCAGCTATAACAATATTAATTTTAAGTTTTCCCACTATTTAAAGAACTTTATTCTTGTAACTGAATTATGCATTTATCAATTTCTCGAATTAAAGCATTTATCTTGAGTTTTGTATCTTTTGTGTTTGTACTACTGCCTTCTATAGTTTTTGCAATTTTTAGCAAATCATACTCTTTTTTTTGAGTTGCTAATTTTTGCTCTTTCTCTACTAAAAGATGTTGTAATTTTGTTGTATTTTGAAGCAAAACATCATTTTCATTCTTTAAAAATTCATAATTAGAAAGTAAGCTTTGTAGCTTATCTTCCAATAAATGAATTGCTTCTATTATATTACTCATCTAATTTTAAGAATAAAACTATATCTACAAAGTTAACAATCTGTTTCAATTTGTACAACATTTTATCACTTTTTTACTAATCTACTGTAATTTAATAAATTAACTAAAGGATGTTTTTTAGTATTTTTACATAAAAATAATTGCATTTTGAAACATCTTTTTTCGCTATTTATCACTTTAACAACCTTTTTTGGTTTTTCTCAAGAAAAATACCCAAAAGACTATTTTAGAAATCCATTAGGCATCCCAACTGTTTTGGCTGGTACTTTTGGCGAGTTACGATCTAATCATTTTCATTCTGGAGTAGATATAAAAACACAAGGTAAAGAAGGTTTAAAAATTTATGCTGCTGCAGATGGTTATGTTTCTAGAATAAAAGTAGCCCAGTTTGGTTTTGGAAAAGCCATTTACATTACACATCCAAATGGTTATACAACTGTGTATGCGCATTTAAGTAAATATGCAGATGCTATTGAGAAATATGTGAAGAAAATTCAATACAAAAAAGAGAATTATCAAACAGGAAATTTGTTTTTTAAGAATAATAAATTCCCTGTAAAAAAAGGGGAAGTTATTGCTTTTTCTGGTGATACAGGTAGTTCTGGTGGACCACATTTGCACTATGAAATCAGAAATACAAAGACAGAAAACATTATCAATCCACTAATTTTTGGACTAAAACCTGAAGACACAAAATCACCTACTTTTCAATCTTTAAAAATATATCCTTTAGATAATTCATCTAGAATTAACAACCAGAAAAAATCGTTTATCCTTCCTTTAAAACCTGTTGGAAAAGGAAAGTACAAAGTTGATAGAATTTCTGCTGCAGGCAATATTGGTCTTGGAGTTAGTGTTTTTGATAGACTAAACAAAGCAACTAACAAAAACGGAATTTACAGTCTAGAAATGCTTGTAAATGGTAAACGTTTTTACAATCATAATGTAGCAACTTTTTCATTTGCAGAGAGTAAATTCATCAACCTGCATATAGACTACAGACATTATAAAAAATATAAGAGGAAATATCAAAAAACATATAAAGAAACTGCAAATAAACTTTCTACGTACCAGAATTTAATAAATAATGGAAAAATAAATATTAAAAAAGGACTGAGTTATACCATAGAAATTATTGCTAAAGATTATAATGGTAATGTAAGTTCTATTAAAATACCTATAGCTGGTAAAGAAAGTAATACAATATTCTCTAAACCAAAAGACACTACTAATTATAAGATATTTGCTAAAAAATTTAACAAATTCAAAAAAGAAAATGTAACAATTGCTTTCCCAAAAAATACGTTTTATGAAGATGTCTATTTAAATTTTAAAGTTGATAAAGGAGTTGCAGAAATTCATACACCAACCATACCTTTAGATAAAAGTTTTACCCTAACTTTTGATGTTTCTAACTATTCTGAAACTGAAAAACAGCAACTTTATATTGCTAATTTGGCATATCCTAAATACCCAAGATATCAATTTACTAGAAAAAAAGACAGTACTTTTTACACTACAACAAAAACTTTAGGTAATTACTCTTTAAAATTTGATAAACAGAAACCTAAAGTAAAAATATTATACTTTAAAGACCAACAATGGATTACTAAATTAAAAACTTTAAAAGTAAAAATAACGGATATTGGTTCTGGCATTAAAAACTGGAGGGCAACTATAGATGGTAAATGGGTTTTAATGCAATACAATCACAAGAAAAAAATATTAACTTATAATTTTAGTGATAAAAAGTTGGCTGGTAGCAAACATATCTTTAAAATTGTAGTCTCGGACAATGTAGGAAATACGAATACCATTTCTAAAACGTTCTTTAAAAAACAAGTAAACTAAATTTTACGTGAAAAAAGCTTTTCTATTCTTATTATTTTTACCTCTTTTTGCTTTTGCTCAAAAAACAACAATATTAAAAGGTTTTGTTACTAATAGTGATAAAAAACCTATTGAAGGTGTTTCTATTAAATACAATAATACAGGAACTACCACAGATAAAGATGGTAAATACACCATTAGAATTCCTTTTAAACAAGAAATAACACTTCTTTTTAGACATATTTCTTATAGAACACTTACTAAAAAAATTACAGCAAAGAGTAGAAATTCTATTAGCTTCTCTCCCTCTTTAATTGCAAAAACAGAAGAATTAAAAGAAATTGTAGTAAAAGATAGAAAAAAAGAGGCACAAGGTTTACAAAATATTAATATAAAAACAGTCAAGAATATTATTGGTCCAAATGCAGGTGTAGAAAACACTTTAATGACTTTACCTGGTGTAAGTAACAACAACGAATTAAGTACACAATATAATGTAAGAGGTGGTAATTTTGATGAAAACTTAGTATATGTAAACGGAATTGAAATTTACAGACCCTTTTTAATTAGATCTGGGCAACAAGAAGGTTTGAGTTTTATCAACCCAAATATGGTTAGAAATATTAATTTTTCTGCAGGAGGTTTTCAGGCAAAATATGGAGATAAATTATCGTCTGTATTAGATATTACTTACAGAAAGCCAACAGAAGTAGCAACCACAGTAGAAGCTAGTTTTTTAGGAGCTAGTGTTACTTTTGAAGCACCAATTGATAAAAAACTGACATCTATTAGTAGTTTTAGATACAGAGACAATAGTTTGTTTGTAAATAGCAAACAAATTGAAACCAATTTTAGACCACGTTTTATAGATTTTCAAACATTTTTAGAATATAATGCTTCTGATTATTTGCGTTTTAAATTTTTAGGAAACTTTTCGTTGAATAACTATAATTACCAACCTTTATCTAGAAGAACACGTTTTGGAACAGTTGCAAATCCTTTAGAATTAATTGTTTTTTATAGTGGCCAAGAAGAAGATAATTACCTAACTTCTTTTGGTGCTTTTTCTACTGAATATGAAGTAAATGATGATTTTACTCTAAACGCAACCATTTCTAGATACAATACACAAGAAGAAGAACGATTTGATATTGCTGCGCAATATAATTTAGGTGAAGTAGATTCAAATATAGGTTCAGAAAATTTTGGTGAAGTCGAGTTTTCTCAAGGAATTGGATCACAATTAAACCACGCAAGAAACGATTTAGATGCTTTAATTACCAATGTGCAAGTTAGAGGGACTTACAAGTTAGATAGAATGCAGTTCGATTTTGGTGCAAAATATCAAAAAGAAGATATTAGAGACAGAATTAGAGAATGGGAAATAATCGATTCTTTAGGTTTCTCTATTAGACCTCCAAATCATAACATTAGAAACGACCAACCTTACACACCTTTTGAAGGAGAAATTACTCCTTTTCAGAATATTAGAGAAGATAATAATGTACAAATAGACAGAATTTCTGGTTATGTTCAGTTTGGAGAACGTTTAAATTGGAACAGTAATGATATTTGGTATAATATTGGAGTGAGAGCACAATATTGGTCAGTTACTGGAAATGGAATTTCTGGTAAAGGACAAACCATTATTAGCCCAAGAGCACAATTTGCCATTAAACCAAATTGGGATAAAGATATGTTGTTTAGAGCTTCTGGAGGTTGGTATTCTCAACCACCTTCTTATAGAGAATTAAGAGATTTTAATGGTAAATTAAATGTTGATGTAAAAGCACAAAAATCGATTCATTTGGTTCTTGGGATGGATTATAGTTTTGAAATGTGGGAAAGACCTTTTAAATTAACTGCAGAAACCTATTTTAAAGATTTAACAAATGTAAATGCGTATACTATAGATAATGTAAGAATTAGATATAGAGCAGACAATAATGCAACTGCTTATGCACAAGGTATAGATTTGCGCTTAAATGGCGAATTTGTTCCAGGAAGTGATAGCTGGGTTAGTTTAGGGTATTTAAAAACTGAAGAAAATATAGACAACAGAGGTAATATTTCTAGACCTTCTGATCAACGTTTAAAATTCGGGATTTTGTTTCAAGATTATGTTCCTAATTTACCTAATTTAAAAGCCTATTTAAACCTGGTTTATAACACTGGAGTTCCTGGAGGAAGTCCTGCTTATTCTGATGTATATCAATTTCAAGAACGTTTAAGAGATTATAAACGTGCAGATTTAGGTGTTTCTTATGTTTTTACAGATGCAAACAAAACCTACAAAACTGGTTGGCTGTCTAAATTTAAGGAATTAAGTGCTGGTTTAGAACTTTTTAATATGTTCGATATTCAGAATTCAATTACCAATACTTGGGTAAGAGATGTATATTCTAAAACACAATTTGGAATTCCGAATTTTATGACAGGAAGAGTTTTAAACTTTAAAATTGCGATGAAGCTTTAACAAAAAAAACGAGGTAACTTTCGTCAACTCGTTTTACAGTCAAATCAAATTACTACTTTTCCTTTTTATTTTTTTATTAATTTTGTGTTTATAAATCCTTTGTGTGTGATTACTTTTATATAATAAACTCCTGCAGATAACTCTTCTATATTTATTAAACTATTATTAGACTTAATAATTCTTTTACCCACTAAATTATATATTTCAATATTTTTTAATTCTAAATTATTTGTAATAGAAATTTGAATATTTGATACTGCAGGATTTGGATACACTGAGATTTGATCTCTTAAAAATGAATCATTTACAGATAAAACTTGCTTACAAGAAGTATTATAACTTGCTGTAGCGTCTTTTAGCCAATTAGAGTTTGCATTTGCATCTGCAATATTATCAACCTGAATACAAGATAAATTTGCATTACCAGTTACATCTAACTTTAATAAAGTGGCATTGGTACCATTTTTAAGGTTTAAAGAAGTTAATTTATTATTAGTCGCGATTAATTCTGTAATGCTTGCAACATTAGAAATATCTATTTCTTCAATTAGGTTATTAGCTACATTTAATACTTTTAGTTTGTTGTTAACTCTTTGTAAGGTCTTTTTAGAGCCAGTTATTCTTGATGCTACAATTACTGTGTTTCCATTAATTAAACTGCCAATATCTGTAATAGAATTTCCAGAAATATTAATACTTGCAGCATTTGTAAAGGCTTCTAAACCTACAACAGATGTAATGCCTTTTCCACTTAAATTTAAATCTCCTGTAAAAGCTTGTGCCTCTTCATAAGTAATCATTCCATCTCCATCATTATCTAAACCTGAGATTGCGTCTAAAGCTGTTGCAAAATTTGTATCTGGTGTGTATACCTCCCACTCTGCACTACAATCTGTATTATAAGAAGCTGTTACATCTTTATTGGTCCAATTTGCATCAGAAAAAGTAACATCATCAACTGTAATACAAGATAAATTTGGGTTATTACTAATATTAAAATCTGTAATTAAAGTATTTACACCATTCTTTAAATAAGCTCTTTCTATCTTATTATCATTTAATAATAGTTTAGTTAATGCTGTATTTTGATTGATGTCTATGTTCACAATTTCATTATCATTTGCAATTAACTCAGTTAAATTTTTGTTTTTTGTGATGTCTATACCCGTAAATTTATTTTCATTGATATAAAGTCTACCTAAAACTAAATTTTTGCTCAAATCTAAAGTTGTTATTTGTGTTTTAAAAATATCTAAACGTTCTAAAAGTGGGTTTTTGGTAACATCTATAGAGGTTAGTGCGTTTTCGCCAATTCTTAAATCTTCTAATTTTGGGTTTTTGGTAACATCTAAAGAAGTTATTTTACTATCAGATAAATATAAACGCTGTAAATCTGGCAAACCTGTAACATCTATAGTTTTTATATTTGTTCTCCAAAAATGTGCTCTCCATATTTTAGGATTCTTTGACACATCAATACTCTCTAAGTTAAAATTCCAATCGAAACTAACTTGTTCTAACAAAGTGTTTTTTGATAAATCTACAGTCGTTAAATTATTTGTAGACGCCCAAATTCTTTTTAATTTTAGGTTTTTTGTTACATCTATAGTAGTAACTTCATTAGTGAAAAAATACAATTCTTCTAAATCAGTTAATAAAGTTACGTCTAAACTTTTAATTTTATTATTACCAACATTTAACCAAGTTAAAGCTGTATTTTTAGAAACATCTATATTTGTTAATTGGTTTTCTTCAATATTTAACCAAGTAAGTTTTGTGTTTTTAGATAAATCTACAGTTGTTAAATTATTGTTTTTAATGTTTAAACCTGTAATGTTTATAAAGGCCTCTATACCTGTCAAATCAGAAATATTTAGGTTTTCACCTTTATCTATAGCAACTGTTATTGCCTCTGCTTCAGAAACTTGAATTTCATCATCTCCATTAGCGTTTATAAAAGTATCTGCTACCAAAGCTGCTTTCATATTTACATCTGGTATGTTTACAATTGGTGCAGATGAATTGTTACAATTAAGGCTAAAAGTTGTAGCACCATCTTTAATCCAACTATCAGTTTCTTGAGTATCATTAATTTGAACACAAGATAAATTGGGATTAAAATTTACAAATACTGGAGCAAAAGTTAAAGGTCTTCCTTTACCAAGTAATAAATTAGTACTTAAATCTAAACTTGATAAGCTATTGTTATCTATATATAAATTAGTCAACTTACTATTATTACTAAGATTTATAGTTGATATTAAATTATGTTCAACAGAAATCCAAAATAATTCTATGTTTTTACTAACATCTAAATTTGTAAGCTTATTATTAGCTAATTTTAAGTACTGCAATTTTGTGTTTTTAGAAATATCAATACTTTCAAAATTATTATTATCAATAAGTAAATATTCCAAGTCTAAATTTTTAGAAATATCTATTGAAGTTATATTGTTATTATAACCAGAATAAATTCTTTTTAATTTTGTATTTAGAGATAAGTCTATATTTGATAATTCTACACCATAAAAAGTAACAAATTCTAAGTTGATATTTTTACTTAAATCGATAGTACTTATAGGGTTATTAGAAAAACGTAAATCTTTTAAATTTATGTTTTTTGATATATCTAAACTTGAAATTGTATTATTTGGGTTTATTTCGCTGTTATTATCAATTCTAAGCGTTTCTAATAATGTATTGTTAGTAACGTCTAAAGAGGTCAATAAATTATCATAAGCTTGCAACAAAACTAAATTTGCATTCTGACTTATATTAATGTTTGTTAGTTTATTTCCGTGTACAAATAAATCTTTAAGGTTTGTTAAAGTAGACAGATTAATTGCAGAAATTTGGTTTCTCATAATTCCCAACCTTTCTAAATCTATATTATTAGAAAAATCTATAGTTGTAAGTTGGTTGTCATTTACAAAAAGGGATGTTAATTTAGTATTTAAAGAAACATCTATATTTGTTAATTTATTGGCTCCTAAACTTACATTTTCTAAATTTAAGTTTGATGATAAATCTACGATATCAATTTCATTTTCTCTTACATCTAAATATTTTAGATTCGGCATACTACCAATACCTGTAATATCTATAATTTTTGATGTTACATTTGGTATTAAAGTATTTGTAATTGGGTTTCCTATTTTTAAACTATCAATTGCTTGTGCATCTGAAATTAAAATATTTCCGTTTAAACCATTTGTATCAAAACCTAAGTCTATTAAGGCTTGTTCGAAGTTTGAATCTGGTATTAATACAATCTGCTCATTTTGCTCAAAACCACAATCTGAATTATAAACAGAGGCATTATCTATATTAGTGAAATTTGTAGTTGCAAAAGTTACATCGTCTACTTGTACACAAGTTAAATCTGCATTTTCTGATATATCTATTTCTGTAATATTTGCATTGGTTCCGTTATTTAAATTAACTGTAGTTAATACATTTCCTTTTAAATTTAATCTTTTTAATGAGGTGTTTTTAGAAACATCTATTGTTGCTAATTTTGCTTTAAAAGCATCAATTCTTTCTAATAAAGGGTTGTTAGAAACATCTAAAGATGCTATATCATTTTCACCTAATCTTACATCATATAATTTAGGATTTTTAGTAATATCTAAAGCCGTTAATTTAGAATTAGAAACATACAATCTCCCTAATTCTGGCAACATAGTTACATCTATTTTTGTGATAGACGTCTGCCAAAAATGGATTCTATTTAGTTTAAGGTTATTTGATAAATCTACTTCTATTAAGTTTAAGTTGATGTCAAAATTTATTTGTTCTAATGCTGTATTTGTGGAAATATTTAAAGCCGAAATTAGGTTTTCACTACCCCACAAACGTTTTAAATTAATATTTTTAGAAACATCTACTGCAGTTAATTTATTTTGATGCACAAATAAATCTTCTAAAGCTGTATTTTTTGTTAGATCTAATAAAGATATGTTATTGTCACCTGCGTAAAAATGTTTTAGTTTTAAATTAGAGCCAACATTTACAGAAGTTAATTTATTTGTTGTTATATCTAAAATTTCAAGGTTTTCTATTTTAGATACATCTAAAGAAGTTAATTTATTATTAGCAACTTTTAAATGCACTAAATTAGGTAGTTTAGGTAGTTTTAAAGTTGTTAAACTACCATTGTTTAAGTTTATGTACTTAACATTTGTCATACTATCTAAACCTTTAAAACTTTTTATAATCGTATTTTCTAGTTTTAAAGAATCTATGGCTCTTGCTTCAGAAAGTTTGATGTTTCTTGTAAAACCATTTGTATCAAAACCAAGAAAAACTAAAGTAGCTTCAAAAGTAGTGTCGTCTAATTCTACAAATTCTTCTCTTGTAAAACCACAGTCTGTATTATAAACTTGGATATCATCTATATTTAACCAATTTGTTTTCGCAAACTCAACATCATCTACTTGAACACAAGTTAAATTTGGGTTATTTACCAAGTCTAAAGAAAGGATAATTAAACTATTATCAGATCTTTTTCTTGTGCTAAAACCAGCATTAAGGTTTATTTTTTCTAAAACATTATTTTTTAAATCTATTCTTGTTATTAATGCGTTATTTTTAAAATCTAGCTCTTTAATTTTATTATCGTTTGCAACTAAACTATTTAAAACTTTATTAGATGATAGATCTAAACTTTCAATGCTATTATTATTTAAAAGTAAACTATTTAATTTTTTGTTTTCAGTTAAATTTATAGTTGTTATGTTATTAAAAGAAAAGTCTATTGTTACTAGTAGTTTTAAACTATCTAAATCTAAACTACCTATTGAATTATTTGAGATATTAATATTTTTTAAAAAAGTATTTTGTGTAAAATTTATTGCTGATAAATTATTTACAGATAAATCTACATCTAATAATTTTGTATTTGTATTTAGATTTAATGCAGAAAGGTTATTATTTGCTAAATCTAAATGTTCTAGTAAAATATTGTTAGAAAGATTTAAAGTTTCTATTTTGTTACCAGATAAGTTTAAATTAGTAAGTTGTGTTGCTTTTGTAACATCTAAAACAGAAATACCTGTACTGTTTAAATACAAATTTTTTAAATTTATGTTATTTGTAACATTAACTGCGTTCAAAGGGTTAAAAGCTGCGTTTAATGTAGTAAGTTCTGGATTGCTTGTTATATTTAATGCTTTTAAATTTGTTTGAGAACAGCTAAAAAAAAGAAGTTTATGCATAGAAATATCTACAGCTAAATCTTTATTTCCATCAATATTTAAAGAACCTAATAATGTATTATTTGTTATATTTAAGTTGCTAATTGTATTATAAGCTACGTTTATTCCTACTAATTTTAAATTGTTAGATGTATTTAAGCTCGATAATTTATTAGATTTAAAAGAAACAAATTCTAACGCTGTATTTTTACTGATGTCTACTGTATTTAAATTTGCACGATCAATTCTTAATGTTTTTAAATTTAAAGACGAGGAAACATCTATAGAAGATATTGCTGAAGATGTTAAAATCAGCGATTTTAAATTGGGGCAATTATTAGTAGAGAAAGTTGTTAAACTATTTAATTCTTCTGCAAAAAAGCTCTCTAAAAGGGTTGCATTATCTAAAACTAAAGTTTTTAAATTAAAGTTATTAGACAAATTAATGGTAGTTAAAGAACTTGTTGGGAATGATAATTCTTCAAAATCATTACTACCAGCAAATAAAGTTTTTAATGGCGAATTTGCATTTATAATTAATGATTTTAAACCTAATCTGCTTACTAAAATACTTTCTAATTTAGGGTTGCTATTTAAGTTTAATGATTCTAGCTCAAAATCTTCATCATCTATAATAATCAATTCTTTAAGGTTAGATTGAGTAGCAATAATATTTTGAGTGGAGCTATTTTCTATAATAGTCAATTTTTCTAAATTAGTAATCCTATCTAAACCAGTAATATCTTTAAGATTTCTTGTTAAGTTTAGTTCTTTAACCTTATCTAAATTCTCTACATTTATATAGTTATCTAAAATATCATCTGCTGCTTGGTCTATAAATTGTTGCTCTAAATAACTACTTGCAATATAAACTTTACCTTCATTACAATTTTCACTAAAATTAGTTGTTGGATCTTTTAACAACCAATTTTTAGAAGAAAAAGTAGCATCGTCTACATCTACACAAGATAAATTCGGATTTTGAAAACTTTTAAAATGTTTAATTTTTACATTGCCTCCGTTTTTTAAATTTAATGAAGAAAGTTTAGCATTACCAGAAACTTCTAAAGAATCTAAATTTGCATTTTTAGAAAGGTTTAAGGTTGTTATATTTTCATTCCCTATAAATTTTAAAGTTTTCAAAAATGGGTTTGTAACCAAGTTTAGTTCATTAATTTTGGTACCAAAACATCTTAAACCTGTTAAAAAAGTGTTTTCACAGAAGTTTATAACTTTTAAATCTGTAAAAGACATATCTACTTCTAAAAGTTTCGGATTTTTTGTTAAATCTATATTAGATATACTATTATCTCCAAAAGAAAACTGTAATAATTCTGGGTTTTTTGTTACATCAATAGTTTGAATTCCGTTTTTATAAACTGCCAATGCCTGTAATATGGTATTCTTAGATACATCTAACTCTGCAATATTGTTAAACGCAACACTTAAAACAGATAAAAACTTATTTTCTTTTACATTTATTTCTGTCAAACTATTTACAGTTAAATCTAAATAAATAAGAAATGGGTTTTTTGTAATATTTATTTTCTCTATTCTATTATTAGTAGCAATTAAATATTTTAATCCTGGCATAGCTTCTATACCTGTTAAATCTTTTATTTTTTTATCTAAAGGTTGCCCTTTTTTAGAAACATTTAAACTGTCTATTGCTAAAGCATCTGCAATAGAAATAGTACCATTTGGTACAGTTCCATTTTTATCAAAACCTAAGTCTATTAGAGTTTGTTCAAAATTTTGATCAGGAATGGGTATAGAAGTTTGTGCATTTACTATTAAAGTAAAAAAAGCTGTGAATACTAATAGTAATCTTGTTTTCATTGTAATTAATTTAAGTTAAGTTTAGTTTTATCAAAAATCACTTAATAAGTCTATATAAACAATACCTATAAATAGGTATTTAAAGAATATTAAAAGCTTTTGCATAGTTATACCAATCAAAGATTGATACTAAATTTAATTTTTGTTTAATATGTTTTCTGTGTGTAGAAACAGTTGTTTTTTCAATAAAAAGTTCTTTTGCTATTTCGTAAGATTTTTTACCTTTTACTACTAACTTAAAAATTTCAATTTCTTTTTCTGTTAAAGAACTAAATTGATTTTTGTGTTTTCTTACAAATTGCCTGTTTTTATTTAGTTCAATAGAAAATTTTTCAAACTTATCAATATCTTCAAGTGTTAGATTAAAGAAAAAAAGAAAATCCTTAACTACTTGAATTGGAAACTCTTTTTGTTTAAAAGATTGATTTCCTTTATCATAAGCATCAGCATCATATAATTTAATAACCCCCATTCTTAATTATATTTTAATGAACAACAAAATTAATTTGTCTTAGAAGAAAAAAACCATACTTTAGTACAGTCTTTTTAAAACCTTTATGAAAGAAAAAATTTTTATACTCCTATTTTTTATTACTTTTTTTAATTTCTCTCAACATAAAGAAAACATATATAGTAAATTATCTTCAACAAAAACGGAGTTAAAAACAAACATTAAAAAAGTAGTTTCTCTTTTTGATAATAATCAATTTAAAAAAAAGGAGACAACACATGTTTACACAAAAATAGGACCTAAAACACTTTGGCATCATTTTAAAATAAACCCATCAGAAAAAGAGAGTTATAAATATTTTACAATTGATAATTCTTATTTACCTTATGGTAAAATATATACACGAAAAGGTAACAAGATTGATTCTTTACATAGAGTTTCTAACTACATACAATTTCCTCATAAATTTATATTTTATAAAGACCCAGTCTGGAAAATTAAAACAGAT
Organism: Polaribacter sp.; assembly: GCA_045110395.1. Lineage (GTDB taxonomy): Bacteria > Bacteroidota > Bacteroidia > Flavobacteriales > Flavobacteriaceae > Polaribacter. The sequence continues at coordinate 10,383 of JBGCFX010000187.1, read as the reverse complement.
AGCATTTTAAGTGTAGATGTATTTCTTAAAATTGAAAATAGTAGTGGTAGAACTAGACTCTCTTTCTTTTTAGAATCTGAAAATCAATTTTTAAAAAGGATTGAAAGTGAGTATGCTCTTTATGGCTTATTTATTGCCTTTTTAATTTCTATGACTTTAATTTTATTATTCTTTTCAATTTTAAAAAAAGAATATGCAGTTATATTTTACGCAATTTATATTGTTACTGTTCTAATAGAGTTTTTAGCAGGAAAAGGTTTGGGAGTTCAGTTTTTTTGGTCTGAAAATTCTTTTTTAATAAATAACTCTAGAAGTTTAAGCCAAACATTAGGAGTCCTTTGTATGGGTATTTTCTATTATAAATTTTATAAATTCTCAAAAAATCAAAAAATATCTAAAAACATTTTTAAATGGTCTAGTTTTTTAACTATTCCTATTCTTTTCATTTATTGTTATAAATTCTTTTTCGGTGGTTTCACAAGTTTATTCTTAACAGTTTGGATAGTTTTACAACTTATTATTTTTGTTTGGCTAATAAATCATATTTATTTAACTGTAAAAAAACAATTGCCTATATATTTAGTTGTTGCATTTATTTTACCAATAGCTGCAATTATATATGGGCAGTCTACAAACCCAAATGTAAATAACCCTTTAATTGTAGCTCTAAGTGGCCCAAGTCTTTACTATGTTGCATTAAGTATCGAAATTGTGTTATTTACTTGGTTTATTTTTGGTTCTGTTATAGAATCTCAAAGAAAATATACCAAACTAAAAAAAGCAAGTGATGAGTTAAAATATGACTTTCAAAACCAAGCATTAGAAATTCAGCATAAAGAACGTAACAAACTAGTAAGCAATGTTCATGATACTTTTGGTGGCTATTTAGAAGCATTAAAACTACGTTTACTTCAAAAAACAGAAAATACACCAGAAAAAGTGCAAGAAATTTTAGACGCTTTTTACAAGGAATATAGATATTTATTGAATAGTTTATATGCTCCAAAAATTAATTCTGATAATTTTACTGAAAGTTTAAGTGAATTTTGTCAAAAAATAAATAAGCTAACCAAACACGATATTGTTTATAATTTTAATGTAAAAGCTATAGAAATTCCTCAAGAAAAATGTGTTCATATTTATAGAATTTTATCAGAATTAACAACAAATGCAATAAAACATTCTCAAGCTAATTCTATAAATATTAAAATCAATCAACCTAATAAAGAAACAGTATTTTTAGAAGTTTCTGATGATGGTATTGGTTTTGATAAAAATTTAATTTCTAAAAAAGGATTTGGACTTAACAATATAGAAACAAGAGTAAAACAGATAAATGGTTTTTTAGATATAGAATCTAATAAAAACGGAAGTGTTTTTAAAATTGAAATTCCTTTAAATGACAAATAAAACTTTAAAAATTGTTATTGCAGACGATAATCGTTTTTTTTGTGAAGCCTTAAAAGACAGTTTAAACCTTCATAAAGAACTAAACATAATTAATACGTTTACAACTTTAAATGAATTAATTGAATTTACAAAAAACCATAATTTAGATATTTTAATTTTAGATGTAAATTTTAATGGAGAAAGTTCTTTAGATTTTATTGATAAAATAAAACCAAAAAATAACAGCTTTAAAATTATTGCACTAACAACTATGAATAATAATTTTATAAAACAAAAAGCTTACAAAAATGGTGTAGATTTCTTTATTGGTAAGGATACAGATTTGAATAATTTTAAAGATGAAATTTTAAATTGTTATTACAGTAATTTAACTGAAATTAATTCAAATTTTTCAAAAATAAAAATTGGCAATTACACTTTTACAAAAAGGAAAATAGAAATTTTAGAGGCGTTATATATTCATTCAGATAAAAACGAAAAAGCACTTTCAAAAACATTAAATATTTCTGAAAGTGCATTAAAATCTCACAAAAGAGAATTATTTGAAATTACAAATACCAAAAGTACTCCAGAACTTATAAAGTTCGGAATACAAAATGGTTTAATTGTAATTTAACCCAAAATTTGAGCTGCGTGTGCTTTCGTTTTTACTTTTAAAATGATTTCTTCAATTACTCCATTTTCATCAATAACAAAAGTAGTTCTATGAATTCCATCATATTCTTTGCCCATAAATTTCTTTGGCCCCCAAACATTAAATGCATTAATAACAACTTTGTCTTCATCTGCTAAAAGCGGAAAAGGAAGTTCGTGTTTATTAATCCAATTTTGCTGTCTTTTTGCAGAATCTGCACTAGCTCCTAAAATAGCATAACCTTTCGCTAAAAAAGATTGATAATTGTCTCGTAAATCACAAGCTTCATTTGTACAACCAGGTGTACTTGCTTTTGGGTAAAAGAATAAAACCAACTTTTTTCCTGAGTAATCAGATAGCTTTATAGTATTTCCTGCATTGTCTTTTGCTTCGAATTGTGGAGCCTTATCTCCTATTTTTAGTGATGTCATGATGTTTTAATTAGTTAAATTCAAAAATACAAACTTTAAAAGCAGTTAATTTAAAACTAATCTTAAAATTAAGTGAAATTTATTTTTGATATAGTAACTTTGAATTTAAAATATTAAATCTTGAATTCTTGCAGAATGACCAAACAAGAAAAAGTGCAATTTGTAATTGATAAATTAGAAGAATTATACCCAGAAATTCCTATTCCCTTAGATCATAAAGATCCTTATACACTTTTAGTTGCAGTTTTATTATCAGCACAATGTACAGATGTTCGTGTTAATAAAATTACACCTTTATTATTTGCTAAAGCTGATAATCCTTTTGATATGGTAAAAATGAGTGTAGAAGAAATAAAGCAAATTATTCGTCCTTGTGGATTATCACCAATGAAATCAAAAGGAATTTATGGTTTATCAAAAATTTTAATTGAAAAATATAATGGAGAAGTTCCAAAATCTTTTGAAGGTTTAGAAGAATTACCAGCAGTTGGTCATAAAACTGCAAGTGTGGTTATGAGTCAAGCTTTTGGTGTTCCTGCGTTTCCTGTAGATACACATATTCACAGATTAATGTTCAGATGGAATCTAACAAATGGGAAAAACGTAACTCAAACCGAAAAAGATGCAAAACGCTTATTTCCTGAAGAATTATGGAACGATTTACACTTGCAAATTATATGGTATGGACGTGAATATTCTCCTGCAAGAGGCTGGGATTTAGACAAAGATATTATTACTAAAACTATTGGTAGGAAATCTGTTTTGGAAACTTATTATAAGAATAAAAAATAGACAAGAATTTCACAGATTACACAGATTTTTGTGAAAAATTGTTTCACAAAGATTAGAATCCCTTCTCTTTGGGAAAGTTAGGATGGGCTTTTTGCATAAAAAAAGCTTCAACAATGTTGAAGCTTTTTCCACTCTTAATTCAAATTCAATTCAATGAAATCTTTTGATTTAGTTCTTACAATAGTTAGCGATTTGGAAAAATTAATCAAAAATTGAACTGTTTCTTGTTTTGGTTGCATCTGAAATTCAGATGGCTTTTTAGAGTAAATTTGCATCATATAGTTAATTTAATATCTTGGTTATAAATTTACTAACGATGTTATTTTACATTTATTGTTAATTCACTAAAATAATTTTATGTTTCTCTATTAATTTACGCATATTAATTAATGCATAACGCATTCTACCTAATGCTGTATTAATGCTAACACCAGTGTTTTCACTTATTTCCTTAAAACTCATATCTTTATACATACGCATTACCAAAACTTCTTTTTGTTCTTCTGGCAATTCATTTATCAGTTCTCTAACGTCATTATGAATTTGCTCTTGAATAATTTGTTTCTCAGCATTTAAGTTTCCATCACCTAAAACAGAAAAAATATCAAATTCATCTGTATTGCTAAATTTTGGCATTCTATTATTTTTTCTAAAATAATCAATCACTAAATTATGTGCAATTCTCATTACCCATGGCAAAAATTTACCCTCTTCATTGTAGTTCCCTTTTTTTAAAGTTCTAATTACTTTTATAAAAGTATCCTGAAAAATATCTTCTGTAATATCTTTATTTTGAACTTTGCTGTAGATAAAACTAAACAAACGTTGCTTATGTCTTTTTATTAAAATGGCTAAGGAAGCTTCATCACCACTAATATAATTAGTTACTAAAAGACTGTCTTTTATTGTATTTGTACGTATCATAATTACTTTTTTAGAAAACTAAGAGGTTTTCTATTTATTAAAATATTTAATAATTTAAAAAGTAATTTTTTTCTATATACGTCTAATTAGATGTGGTTTGTAAATGACAAATATGAATATTATTTTCCGAAACCACAAATATTTTAACAAATTCATTTTATATTATTTTTACTTTGGATGAAAATTTGGATGAAAAAGTGGTATTTTTATCACTTATATTTTTATTGAATGAAGACAGATATTTCCACGATAAACCCTAAAGAAAACATCATAATTAAAGGTGCTAAACTCCATAATTTAAAAAATATTGATGTTGTTATTCCTAGAAATAAATTAGTTGTAATTACAGGGCTTTCTGGTTCTGGGAAGTCTTCTTTGGCTTTTGATACGCTTTATGCAGAAGGACAAAGACGTTATGTAGAAAGTTTATCTTCTTATGCTCGTCAATTTTTAGGGAAGCTACACAAACCAAAAGTAGATTACATAAAAGGAATTGCACCTGCAATTGCCATTGAACAAAAAGTAAATTCTACAAATCCACGTTCTACAGTGGGTACAAGTACAGAAATTTACGATTATATTAAATTATTATATGCAAGAATTGGTAGAACCATCTCTCCTATTTCTGGGCAAGAAGTAAAAAAAGATACAGTTTCTGATGTTGTAAACTTTATTAAAAAGTTTGATGATAAAACAAAATTACTACTCTTAGCACCTATTAGAATCGATGAAAATCGTAATTTAAAAACAGTTTTACAAGTTTTAGAACAACAAGGATATGCTCGTTTAAAATGGAACGATAAAGTACATAGAATTGCTGATTTTCCACAGAAAGATTTCAAAAACGAACCATTATTTTTAGTGGTTGATAGAATTGTTACGAAAGATGATGAAGATTTTTACAACAGATTGGCAGATGCAATTCAGACTGCTTTCTTCGAAGGAAAAGGAATTTGTTTTATCGAAAATTTAGCAGATAATAAAGTGTCAGAATTTAGCAATCAGTTCGATTTAGATGGAATGTCTTTTCTAGAACCCAACACACATTTATTCAGTTTTAACAATCCTTATGGAGCTTGTCCAACTTGTGAAGGTTATGGAAATGTAATTGGAATTGACGAAGATTTGGTAATTCCGAATACTGGTTTATCCATTATGGAAGATTGTATTTTTCCGTTTAAAACGCCATCTTATATTCATTATAAAGAAGATTTAATCGATGTTGCCTATCAATTTGATATTCCAATTCACAAACCTTGGTTCCAATTAACTGATAAACAACAAGAATTAGTTTGGAATGGAAATAAATCTTTCAACGGAATTCATCATTTCTTCAAAGTTTTAGAAGAAAAAAGTTATAAAATTCAGAATCGAGTTATGCTTTCTCGTTATCGAGGAAAAACAAAATGTACTACTTGTAATGGCAAACGTTTACGAGAAGAAACCAATTATGTAAAGATAAATGAGAAGACCATTTCTGATTTAGTAACACTTCCTTTAGATGAACTTTCTGTCTTTTTTAAGAACATTAAATTAGATAAATACGAAGAGAAAATCGGAAAACGTTTGTTAACAGAAATCAATAATCGCTTACAGTTTTTAACTGATGTTGGTTTGAATTATTTAACCATCAACAGAACTTCCAACACACTTTCTGGTGGAGAAAGTCAACGTATAAATTTAGCAACTTCTTTAGGAAGTTCATTAGTGGGTTCTATGTATATTTTGGATGAACCTAGTATTGGCTTGCATCCAAAAGACACAGAAAGATTGATTGGTGTTTTAAAAGATTTACGCGATTTAGGTAACACAGTTGTGGTGGTTGAACACGATGAAGATATTATGAAAGAGGCAGATTGCATTATCGATATTGGTCCTGAAGCTGGTACTTTTGGAGGAAATGTAGCTGCTGAACGTACTTTTGATGAAATTCTAAAATCGGATTCTTTAACGGCTAAATATATAAATGATGATTTAAAAATTGAAGTTCCTACAAAACGTAGAACATCAAAAAATAATATTCAAATAATTGGCGCAAGAGAACATAATTTGCAAAATATAGACGTTACTTTTCCGCTGAATTCTTTGGCAGTAATTACTGGAGTTTCTGGTTCTGGAAAAAGTACGTTGGTTAAAAGCATTTTATATCCAACAATGCAAAAAAAACTGATTGGTTATGGAGATAAAATCGGTCAACATACAGAAATAAAAGGAAGTTTTGACCATTTAAAACACGTAGAATTTATCGACCAAAATCCTATTGGGCGTTCTTCGCGATCTAATCCTGTTACCTATATTAAGGCTTATGATGATATCAGAGCGTTATTTTCTAATCAGAAATTATCAAACATAAGAAACTATAAACCCAAACATTTTTCTTTTAATGTAGAAGGTGGACGTTGTGAAGTTTGTAAAGGTGAAGGTGAAGTTACCATTGAAATGCAATTTATGGCAGATGTGCATTTAGAATGCGATGTTTGTAACGGAAAACGTTTCAAAAAAGAAGTTTTAGAAGTAAAGTTCGATGGAAAATCGATAGACGATATTTTAAATTTAACGATTGATGATGCTGTAGAATTTTTCTCTGAAAATTTAGTCGCAAAAATTGCCAATAAGTTAAAACCTTTACAAGATGTTGGTTTGGGCTATGTGCAATTAGGACAATCTTCTTCTACCCTTTCTGGTGGAGAAGCACAAAGAATAAAGTTGGCATCCTTTTTAGTAAAAGGAAACACAAAAGACAAGGCCTTATTTATTTTTGATGAACCAACAACTGGTTTGCATTTTCACGATATTCAAAAATTATTAAAATCTTTTAATGCGTTGATTGAAAAAGGACATTCTATAATAGTAATTGAACATAATATAGAACTTATTAAATGTGCAGATTGTATTATTGACTTAGGTTTAGAAGGTGGTAAAAATGGTGTAAACCTTATTTTCCAAGGAACTCCTGAAGAATTAGAAAGAGATAAAAAATCGTATACTGCTAAATATTTAGCGGAGAAATTGGAGTTTTAATGGGCGGAATATTCTTTATGTTTATCCTATTACCAATTAGTTTAATTTTACTATTAATAGCTGGTATAACTGAAAAAAAAATAATTGCTAAATTAGTTGTAGGATTTTGGTTAATGATAATTGGGCTATTTATTTTAAGTGAAATATTAAGTCCATTTTACGAGAAAAAAGTTTTAGAAAAATCAGATTTTTATGGAGAATATATAATTGACAGAAATTATTTCTCTGGAAAACAAGCAGATTGGCAATACAATAACTTTCGATTTGAAATTAAAGAAAACGATTCAATCTATTTTTATGTTACTGATGGAAAAATCATAAATGAAATATATAAAGGAAAATTTTCAACAAGAAAAACGTACACATCTGAAAGACCAAAATTTGAAATGGTAAAACCAAACCATCATATTCTAACTACAAACCCAACAGTTTACAGAGAAATTTGGGATTTTATTCTTGTTTTTGATTCTCCTAAATTTAGTAATATGTATTTTCGAAAAGGGAAATGGAAAAAAATTGATTAATATGATAACAAACCTAACAGATAAACAAAAAATAAATTGGGTGCGAATTTTAGCAATTCTACCAGTTTTGGTATTAATGATGTATGCTCCAAAATTATGGGTTACAACAAAAATATTTCCTGTAATTCCGTTGTTTGATTGGTTGCCAATACCTACAAATCCTATTGACTATATTTTAGCAGGTTTCTTTTTTTTAATTCAAATTGTATACATTTTTCAGAATAAAAGATGGCAAGGTTGGACAGTTCTTTTACTCTACGTTTTTTTAGCTTTAGTTGATCAAAACAGGCTTCAACCTTACTTTTACCAAAGCTTTTTAACTATTTTAGCCATTGAAATTTTTCCGAAGAAAACAAATTATAGAAATGTTTTATACGCAGTAATTCTCATCTTTTTTGCAACGTATTTCTGGAGTGGAATTCAAAAAGTAAACGAAGCTTTTTACATACAATGGTTAGGTGCTTTAAATAAACACTTTAGTTGTATAGACACTATAAATACTGCTTTGATATGTTTGCCTCAATGGTTTTTAGAATTGTTTACGTATGCTGTCCCTTGGTTAGAAGCATCTATGGGTGTTTTATTATTATTTAATAAAACAAGAAAATTTGGTGTTGTATTTATTTTAGGAATGCATGTAATTATCACTTTCCTCCTATTCTATTTAGGTTATGGCTACAATGTAGTACCTTGGAATATCCAAAATATAATTTCTGTAGTTGTTATTTTCTGGACATTAAAAACCACAAATGCATTCGATTTCTTCTTAAAATTCTTCAACAAACAAAAGTTAGCCATTTTAGTTTTTACAATGTTTTTGCCATTAGCAAATAACTTAACTGGTTTTTATGATAATTTGCTCTCTTTCCATTTTTTTACTGCAGATTTAAAATACTATAATGTATTTATCAATGAAGAATTAGAAGACAATTTGCCAGAACACATTCATCGTTTTTATCGTTTTAAAAACGGAAAAGCATATATTCAAATGAATGAATGGGCACAATATGACAACAAAGTGCTTTTTTACCCAGAAGAAAGAATTATCCATTTTATGGATGCTTATTTGTGCTCTTTTGCTAAAAATCCTAATGAAGAAGGACTAACAAAATTGGTTGATTATAATGCTATAAAAAAATAATTTTTATAATTTAATGTTGTCCTCCTGTACTTCCATTACCTAATTGCAAACTTATACTCTTCCAGTTAGTCCAAAACCCATCTTTTTTTGCTCTTACTTCGACCTTTATTAATCCATTTTCGACTGGAGAGATTAAAATACTTGAAGATCTAACATTTTTTATTAAACTTCTAGTATAACAATTTGGAGAAGATCGCCATTGCCAATCTGTTACATCTACATTGCTTGCTATTATAAACTTTGAATACAGATAATCTCCAATGTAAGATGAATGTAATTCTGAAATGATATTCGATATAATTAAAGGTATTGGAATTGGTTCTTGTAATTTTCTATTAACAAAAAATTTATCGGTTAATAGAGGTAACGAATTATTCTTACTTATCTTTTCAAATCCAAAAAAAGTTAACTGAGGTTCATGTATTATAGTGTTTTCAATAATATTGTCTGTTAGCTCTATAAACTTATTATCAGGTAATAAACTTATGTTTGTTTTTATAATTCCTTGTGCATAAGGCCAACTATCTTTTAATATCCATTTAGTATTATTACCATCATTTTCCCAACCAATTATTGCATAAGCATGATATTGTGATTGCTCTATATTTGAGATTTGATAATCTTTAAAACGCTCAATTGTTCTTATACCATTAACAAGTCTATTTTTAACTTTAACTACCACTGGGCCATTAGAAATTATATATTCTTTTAACTTTTTAATCGAAAAATTTTCTGAAGAGAAAATATTTACTTTACCTATAGTAATAAAGTCATTTAAAGAAACCAAATCTCCACAGCCTATAAATTCATATTTATCAACCAATATACCTGCTAAAAAATCTTTTTTCTTTTTAATACACTTTCTTGCTTCTTTTCTATAATTTATAAACTCTATAGATGTTTCATCTGTAAACCCTCTTAAAAATTCATTTATTTTATAAGTAACAGTTGTTCTTTTAAAAGGTATTTGAAATCTCCTGTTTACTAACTCAGGAGTAAATGTGTGGGTTATATCGTAATCAAAATAAGTATCAGAAAGTTCTATAAAACTATTGGTATCATTATACTCAATTTTATACACACTTTCAGCAGCAGCTATAGATGCATAACTTAAGCATGGACCTTGAGAAGGCTGCATTCTTGGTGGAGTAATAAAGTTTCTAACTCCTGTTTTTGTTTTTACATTGTTCCAAGAAAATTGGCTTGGTAAAAATAATTCTGCTTCTAAATTTTCTAATAAAGTAATTTGGGAAAAACATATTGTTGAAAAAGTATAAAAGCAAACTATTATTATAAATTTGATATTTTTCATTTTATATTATTTTGTTATTTTTAAAATTTTTGTAACACCAATACAAATCCCTAGAAAAATGAGAATTACAATTCCATTATCTAAAGTTAAACCTGGTGGAGGTGGAGGAATCATTGGTGGTGGAGCAACTTGTAAGAAATAGTAAATCATATTTTATTATTTAAAACTCAAAAGAAATGGGATAAACTTTATGG
>JBGCFX010000186.1:0-13236 GCA_045110395.1 Polaribacter sp. | reverse complement strand
GTTATAGAAGAAAAACCAGGTCCTGAAGGATTATTATCTAAAAAGTTAGACAATCTTTTGCAAGAAGCAAATATCGATTCTGAATTAATGAGTAGTTTAGGTACTAGTATGAAAAATTTTCAAGGAGCTGCAGAAGGTTTATCTGCTGCATCAGAATCTATTTCATCTACAAACAAATATAATGAGCAAGTTTCTATGGCTGCAGTTCAAATGGAAACATTAAACAACTTATACAAAGTGCAAGTAGAAAATACTAGCAAACAAACTGAGTTAAATACAACAGTTGTAGAAAATACAGAGAAATTGAAAGAACAAATGGAGTCTTTAGCAAACAACTTATCTTCTTTAAACGGAGTTTATGGTAATATGCTTTCTGCAATGACTAGCAAATAATAATTAGTTAAATAAAATTTATACGAACTTAAAAACTAATTAGAATGGCGTCAGGAAAAATGTCTGCAAGGCAGAAGATGATTAACTTAATGTACCTTGTATTTATTGCAATGTTAGCATTAAATATGAGTAAAGAAGTGTTATCAGCTTTTGGGTTTATGAACGAAAAGTTAGAGACAAATAATACTTCTACTACAGAAAAAAATAATGCGGCTTATAATAATTTAGAAACAAAAGCTAATGATCAAGCTGCTCAATTTGGTGAATTAAATAAGCAAGCAAAACAAATTAAAAAATACTCATCAGAATTCTATGCTTATTTACAGGATTTAAAAGATAAAATGACTGCTGATGTCGAAGATAAGAAAGACTATGAAAGAATGGATAAAACCGACTTTTTAGATGAGTATTTCTTTAAAGGAGATAATTACACAGCAGAGGGTCAAGAGTTTTTAACTAAAATTAATAGTTATAGAACCAATTTAATAAAAATTTTAGGAAATGATAATAAATTTATTAAACCTATAAATAAAAGATTTACAACTGAACCAATAACAAATACTGATGACAAAACAATAGATTGGTTAGAATATAGATTTAAAGGTTTTCCTTTAGTAGCCTCTTTAACAAATATTACACAGATGCAGGCAGATATTAAAAACACTGAATCTGATATAATCACGACCTTGCTAAGTGGTAAAATGGATGAAGCACTTGCGCTAGATAACTACACTGGTATTGTACGTTTAAATAAGACAGCTTATTTTGCAGGAGAAAGAGTTACTGGAGAGGTGGTTTTAGGAAGATATGATGCATCTTTGGTGCCTGATAAAGTCACACTTAATGGTAAAGATGCAACTGATGCTGTTAAAAATGGACAAGTAATTTTAGATATGCCAGCAGGTAATGTTGGAGAAAAAACAATTAAAGGGACAATATTTTTTACAGAAAACGGAAAAGAAGTTCCTGTAAATTTCGAAAGCAAATATTCTGTAATTGCAGAACCAAGTAGTGCAGTAGTTTCTGCAGATAAAATGAATGTAGTTTACAGAGGTTTAGAAAATCCAATCTCAGTTTCTTTACCTGGTGTAGGTGCAAACGATTTAAAAGTTTCTGCAGTTGGTGGTAAATTAACTAAAAATGGTAAAGGTTTTATTATTAGACCTGGAGCAGGAAATACAGCAACTATAAATGTAAGTGCAAAATTAAGTAGTGGTAAAACAGTCAATTCTAAAGCAACTTTTAGAATTAAAGACATACCAGCAGCTCAAGGTTCTGTTCGTGGGCAATATGGTACAGTTAGAATGCCAAGATCTGGTTTAGCAAATGCACCAATTAATGCAGGTTTACCAGACTTTTTGTTTGATTTAAAATTACAGGTTACAGGATTTAAAATAAAAGTGCCAGGTCAATTAACCATTATTGTAAAAGGGAACAAATTAACTGCTGCAGCTAAACAAAAATTAAGCAGAGCAAAAAGAGGTGATATTATCAATATTTATGAAATTAAAGCAAGGGTTACAAATTTCCCTTCTGCTAAAATTGGTAAAGTATTGCCTGTTAATATAGAAGTTACAAATTAGAAGTAAAAAAATAAAATATGATTAAAAATTGTTTAATAGTATTTTTCGCTTTGATTTTAAGCAGTTCAATAAGTGCGCAAGCCAACTTATTAAACGCTAAAAATGTAAAACAAATTGGAATTAAAAGTCAGCAACAATTAGCTGCAGATAATGATGGACCTATACCTTATGGTTATGTAGATGATAGAGATGTAATGTGGTCTAAAGTAGTTTGGGAATTTATAGATTTGAATCAAAAAATAAATTTACCTTATTATTTTCCTATAGACACTACTAACATTTCTAACGATAGAAGATCTTTGTTTGATACTTTGATTAAAGGGATCAAACAAGGTAAAATTAAAGAAGCCTATTCAGATTCTTTTTTTACATCAAAAATCACTCAAAATGAGATTGATTCTAGATTGATAAGTATTAGAGAAGAAAATGGTTATAGTGATACTTTGAATCTTCAAACACAAGATGTAGAAGGTTATATGATTAAAGGAATGTGGTATTTTGACAAACGTCAAGGAGAATTAAAGTACAGATTATTAGCATTAGCACCTATGGGTAAAGATGTGCAAACTATAGGAATACAAGATATAGAAGATGATAATTTATATGAATTATTCTGGGTGTTTTATCCATCTACTAGAGAAGTAATGCACGATGCTAAGGTTTTTAATCCTAAAAATGCTTCACAGCCAATTTCTTTCGACCACATGTTAAATGCTAGAAGATTTAGTGCTACAATAGTTAGAGAAGAAAACATTTACGGTAATAGAGCCATAGAAGACTATGTGAGAGGTAATTCTTTATTTCAATTACTAGAAGCAAATAAAATTAAAGAAAACATTAGAAATCGAGAAATGGATATGTGGAATTACTAAGATTCTACTTTAAAAATATTGAAAAGCGTTCCGAATTCGGAACGCTTTTTCGTTTTAAAAGAAGTATTTTTATCTTATGAAAGTAGATTATATTATTGTAGGTTTAGGTTTAGCAGGATTAGCTTTTTGTGAGGAATTACTAGCTGCAAACAAAACATTTGTAGTTTTCGAAGACGATTCTCAGACTTCTTCTTTAGTGGCAGGAGGTGTTTATAACCCAGTAATTTTAAAAAGGTTTACACCAGTTTGGAATGCCAAAGAACAATTAGAAATTGCACTTCCTTTTTATGAGAAATTAGAAGAAAAACTACAAATTAAAATTGATGAAAAGTTTATCATTAAAAAAGCATTCAAATCTATAGAAGACCAGAATAATTGGTTTGAAGCTTTAGATAAACCAAAGTTGAAAGACTATTTAGATCCTAAATTAGATACAAAAAACTATAAAAGTGTAATATCAGATTTTAGTTTTGGCAATGTAAACGAAGCTGGTAGAATAGATACCAAAAAGTTAGTAGAATCTTACAGGAAATATCTTAAAGATAAAAAAATAATTTATTTAGAAAATTTTGATTATCAACAAATAGAATTACTTAAAGAAGGCATTTTATACAAAAATATAGAGGCCAATAGAATTGTTTTTTGCGAAGGTTTTGGCATCAAACAAAATCCATATTTTAATTACTTACCTTTAAATGAGGCAAAAGGAGAATTAATTACCATCCACGCTCCAGATTTAGAGATCAATTTTTTATTAAAATCAACCTTATTTATACTGCCTTTAGGAAACCATTATTATAAAGTAGGTGCTACTTTTAATTGGACAGACAAAACCTCAAATCCGTCAGAAGAAGGGAAAGAAGAATTGGTAGAAAAACTAAAAAAAGTAATTGATATTCCCTATAAAATTGTAGACCAAACAGCAGGAATAAGACCAACTGTTGCAGGTAGAAGACCTTTAGTAGGTAAACACTCAGAGCATCCACAATTAATAGTTTTAAACGGTTTAGGAACTCGAGGTGTAATGATTGCACCAACAGTTGCAAAAAACCTTTTTAATCATTTAGAGCATAATGAGGAGCTAGATAACGAAATTGCTATAGATAGGTTTAAAAAACATTAATGCATACATAACTAATTAGACACTTGTGTGTATCTTGCACCTTCTTTTATCTTTTTTAACCTATTGTAGGTATTAATACTATTAATTAAATAAATGTTTATTTTTTAAAACCCAGGTAAGTAAAGAGCCAGTATCATGTTTTAAGTTTAATTTTAAAATAATTTTACTTCTATGTTTTTCTACTGTTCTAGAAGAAATAAATAATAGATGACCAATTTCTTTGTTCGTTTTATGTTGAGAAATTAATTTTATAATTCTTTTTTCAGAAAGTGATAAGTCTTTTAGAACAGTGTCAGATTCTTCTGTAAAACCAATATGCTTCTTTAAATCTTGGCTAAAATAGGGGATACCTTCAGATACAGATTTTATACAAGTTTCAATTTCTTCTAAAGCAAATTCTTTAAGTAAATAACCAAAAACACCTATTTTTTTTGCTAATAAATACAAATCGATTTCCTTATGAAGTGTAATTAGTATTATTTTAGTTTTTATTTTATTTTTTTTACATTCTTTTGCTATTTCAATTCCAGTTTTTAGTGGCATTTCAACATCTAAAATGGCAATATCTGGCTCATTTTTTACGATAAAATTTAGTGCAGATTGCCCATCTGTGGATTTACCTGTAACCTTAAAACTCTTTTCTAATAATAAATCTTCTAATCCTTTTAATAATAATGGATGATCATCTGCTATAAAAATTTTTAAATTTTTCAAACCTTAAGAAATTGAATTGTAAATGTAGTGCCTTGGTTTTTAATTGAGTCTACTTTAAGAGTTCCTTTTAAAAACTTAACCCGTTCTTTAATTGTTTTTAAACCTAAACTTTTAAAGTCGTTATATTTTTCAGAAAAATCAAAACCAACCCCATTATCTTTAATAGAAATGATAATTTCATTTTCTTTATTTAATAAGGTAATTTTAGCAGAATCTGCATTAGCATGTTTTATAATATTAGAAATACATTCTTGTACAATTCTAAAAATATTAACTTCTTGATTAGGATTAAGAACATTCATTGTATCATCAATATCTCCAAAAATAAGAATGTCTTTATAGTTTTCATCTAGTTGCGAAATTAAATTTTCTAAAGCCCTAGAAATCCCAATTTCTTCTAACTGAAAAGGGTGTAAAACGCGAGAAATATTTCTCATTTCTTCTATTGCATTGTTAACTAATTCTTTTGTGTTTTCATCACTCTTTAAAGAAACTTTATTTTTTATTAGTAATAAACTTTGTCCTAAACTATCATGTAAATCTTTAGAAATCCTTTTTCGTTCTTCTTCTTGAGAGAGTAATAGCTTTTGAGAATATACTTCTTGCATTTTTCTCTTTTTTTCTGATTGAATGCGATTTTTATATAAGTAAAATAAAAGAAAAAGCAATGTTAAACCTATTCCTCCAAATAAAATCAATCGTTTTTTTGCTTCGTTTTCTTTGGCTAATAAATTTATAGATGTTTTTTGTTTGTTTATTTTTTTTTTCGTTTTGCTCAGTTTCGTATAAAGTTTGATAATAATTTAATGAATTTGTTTTTTCTGTTGTAGAAATAGAATCTTTAATACTTATATAATCTTTAAAATATTTGAAAGATTTTGATGAACTTCCTTTCTTAGAATAAATTTTTGATAATAAAAAATTCATATCTCTAATTCCTGCTAGATTATTTCTACTCTTTTCATGTTCTAAATTTTCTAAAGATAGTTGTAAAGATTTTTCGATAGCACCAGATTTATAAAAATAAAAACTCTTAGCTTTATTTAATGAAGCTTTGTTAAGGGTGTTTTTTTCCTCATTTTTTAAATTGTTACTACTTAATTGAATATACTTATCAGCTTTAGCTAAATCGTTTTTGTTAGCATAAAACATTGAAAGATGATTGTAATAAATAGACAAATTTTTAAACTGATTTGCATTTTTCTTGTTATAGTCAATGGCTTTTAAAATAGTTTTTTCAAAAAGTATAGAGTCACCTATTTTTAAATAGTTATTTGCCAAATTAAAATAATCATTATCGATACTTTTTAGATAGTTCTTCTCATACCTTTTTTTGATAAGTTGCTTTCTAGCTTCAATAGATTTTTTTATCAATCCATTTATACTATAAATCATAATTGCAGATCCTTCAGTGAAAAACATATAATCTATGTCTCCTAAATTTTCATAGTAAGTAGAAGCCAATTTATAATCTTTTAAAGCTTTCATATTTTTGCCTAAAAAAGAATAAGCTTGTCCTCTAAAATAAATTGCGTCTGCTTTATAAATTGAATCCTTATCACTATAATTATCAATAGCTAAAGAATAATTTTTAACTGCATCCTCATAGTTTTTACCATTATAGTAACCCCCACCTTTTTTTAAATACAAACCCCCAAGTAAGTAAGAATCATTTATTTTAGTAATGTGTTTTTCTACTTTTTCAATAAGATTTAAAGCTCTTTCACGCTGTCCTAATCTAGTGTTTATAACGAAAAAGCCTCTTATTGTATATTCTGCTGCTTTTTCAAATTCGTTTAATTCAAGAGCTAAATCTACATATTGCTCAGTTCTTTCAGCAAATTTTAGTAAGTCTTTCTGATTCTTAATATTATGAATTAAGCTATCTAAGGAAGCTAGTTTTAGCTGTTTGTTTTTTGTAGTATCTATTATTTTTAGATAATAGACCTCGTTTTTTTGAGAGTGCAAAAATTGACATACAAAAAGTAAAATAAAAGTTAATTTAAAAAAATTCATAAGCTTGGGAATGTTACAAATATCTGTAAAATACGCGTAAATACCATCGTATTAATACCCAAAATAAAAATTATTAAATTATAAATACTTAATAATATACTAGTTAATGTTGTTGTTTTTCATCAAAAGAAACAAACATATTTATCCATAGAATTCTTGATAAACGTAAATTTAAAGGTGCTAAAATAAATAAAATTGCAACTACAGCAGCAAAACTTTGCAACATACTAAGGTTAAAAACAACTTTGCTCATTATAAAAGTAATGATTGAAAGGGCCACTGTAATTCCGTAATTTACATACATAGCTCCATAGAAAAAAGAAGGTTCTAGCATATATTTTAAATTACATTTAGGGCAATTATCATGCAGTTTTGTGATTTTAGATGGATTAAAAGTTAATCCATATTTAAAAAAATCGCCTTCATGACATTTAGGGCATTTTTGTTTAAAAATACTGTAAAATTTTGAACCTTTTTTAAGCATCTATAACTCCTTTTTTTTAGTTAGTTTTGCAGACCACAAAATTACGCAATATAAATGTTAAACGTACATAATTTAACGGTTTCCTTTATGGGAACAGATCTGTTTTCAGGAATTACTTTTAAACTAAATAAAGGAGATAGAATAGGACTGATTGGAAAAAACGGAGCTGGTAAATCTACGCTTTTAAAAGTGCTATCTAAAGATATCGAAAGTAGTGGAGGTACTATGGCTTTTGATAAAGATGTGCAAATTGGTTTTTTACGTCAAGACATAGATTTTGTAGAAGGAAGAACTATTTTAGCAGAAGCTTATCAAGCTTTTGAAGAAATTAAAGAGATAGAATTAGAGTTAGATAATATCAATAATCAACTTACTACAAGAACAGATTACGAAAGCGATTCTTATACAGAATTAATTCAAGAGTTAACAGATAAACAAGAACGTTACGAACTTTTAGGAGGTTATAATTATCAAGGAGATACAGAGAAAATATTACAAGGTTTAGGATTTCAAAGAGAAGATTTTGATAAGCTAACAGATACTTTTTCTGGAGGATGGAGAATGCGTATAGAATTGGCAAAATTATTATTACAAAATAATGATATTTTATTGTTAGATGAGCCGACAAACCATTTAGATATCGAATCTATTATCTGGTTAGAGCAATTTCTTAAAAACTATGCAGGTGCAATTGTGTTGGTTTCTCACGATAAAATGTTTTTAGATAATGTAACAAACAGAACTATAGAAATTTCTTTAGGACAAATTTACGATTATAAAAAACCATACTCTCAATTCTTATTATTAAGAGGAGAAATCAAAGAAAAACAGCTTCAAGCTCAGAAGAATCAAGAGAAAGAAATTAAGCAAAAGCAACACTTAATAAACAAGTTTAAAGCAAAAGCAAGTAAAGCATCTATGGCTCAATCTTTAATGAAACAACTTGATAAAGTGGAGTTGATTGAGGTAGATCAAGATGACAACCAAGCAATGAATGTGCGTTTTAACATTTCTAAAGAACCTGGGAAAATTATTGTTGAAGCAGAAAATTTAGCCAAAAATTATGGTGACAAACAAGTTTTAGAAGGTGTAGATTTATTGATTGAAAGAAATAGTAAAATTGCTTTTGTGGGTCAAAATGGACAAGGAAAATCGACTTTAGCAAAAATGATGGTTGGCGAAATTCCTTTTAAAGGACATTTAAAACTCGGTCATAATGTAGAGGTTGGGTATTTTGCTCAGAATCAATCAGAATATTTACCACCAGAAAAAACAGTGTTAGAAATTATGGAAGATGCAGCCACAGATTCTAACAGAATGCGTGTTAGAGATATGTTAGGCTCTTTCCTTTTTGGAGGCGATGCTGTAGATAAAAAAGCAAAAGTACTTTCTGGAGGGGAAAGAAATCGTTTGGCATTGTGTAAATTGTTGTTACAACCATTTAATGTCTTAATAATGGATGAGCCAACAAACCATTTAGATATTGCTTCTAAAACTGTTTTAAAAGAAGCGTTAAATAATTTTAACGGAACTTTAATTGTTGTTTCTCATGATAGAGAATTTTTGCAAGGATTAACATCTACTGTTTATGGTTTTAAAGACAAAGAAATAAAAGAATACTTAGGTGATATCGATTATTTCTTAGAGCAACACAAAATGGAAAATTTACGTGAAGCTGAAAAAAGAACAGTTGTAAAAGTAGAAAAAGATACGACCAAAAAAGAAGCACATCAATTATCTAGAGAGCAAGAAAAAGAATTAAAAAAGCTAAAAAATAAACTTTCTAATATAGAAACAGAAATTGCTGATTTAGAAAAAGAAATCGAAAAAATAGATTTAGAATTAGCGAATAATTATGATGAAGTTTCTGCAAGACCTAACTTTTTTGAAAAATACAAAGCTAAAAAAGCAACATTAGATACGTTGATGGAAAATTGGGAAAATGTAGAAGAAAAAGTTTCTAGTTTTTCTTAACTCTTAGTAAAAATATCTTTAAAATAGGTAATCCACTTTCCATTGACTAATTTTTCACCATGTTCTTGAAATTCACCATTTTTCATTAATTGAAAAATAAATCTTTTTTCTGAAGTTGGAGAAATAACAAGTTTGCCATTTTTTAAAACTCCAGTATATTTTCCAGCTCCATTTTTATAATAAGAGTTATAATGATATTTTTCGTCTTTTTTATCGTAATAAATTACGGTGTGTAATCGTAAAGTTTTAGATTGTAAATCAATTGTAATAATATTTTTGTTAAGCTTATATTCTATTTTTTGATAAGCAGGTACTTCAGTTTTAATAGTATTGTTTTGATAAGTTTTAGAAATTCCTACCCAATTACCAATCATAAAACTTAATTTATTCATTGGTTTTTCTTTGGTTTGACTGTAAGATAAAGTATGAGCAAATAGAAAAGTTAGTAAGAAAATCTTTAAATTTAGTTTCATATCTATGAAATTTAACTAACTGTATTGTTTATAAACTATGTCAGTTTTTTACTAACAATTTAGATTGTTGTTTTTTAAATAATAATTCTATTTTTTCAATTCAACACGTAATAATTTCATTGTTATAGAGTCACTTAAATTTTCTACATAATGTGCTGCTTGAGGTCCTTTATAAAAAGTTATAGGTAAAACTGGTTGTTCAGTTCTTTTTCTAGAATCTAAAATTACAGTTCCATTTTTATCTCTATTTATAAAATGGCCAGATTGTGTAAGATGCATAACACTAGGCCATTTATGATGATGAATAGATTCAATTTCTCCTGGCAACACAGTAACTTCTAAAACTCTAACTTTATCGTTTTCTAAAATTATTTTATGGTTTTTAGGAGCAGCTATTACAGCATCTAATTCTTTTGGCCAATCAGCTGAATTTATAGTAATATCTATATCTTTTTTAGTGTTTTCTTCTTTTTTACAAGATTGAATTGCTGTTGCTACAACAAGAATAAAAGTTAAGAATTTAAAAGTTTTAGATAACATTTTCTGGAGATAAATTAAGATGATTTTATTTGTCAAAATACTGTTTTTTAGTGAATTAAAAACTATGTATCTGTAATTTAAACATTTTTTATGAATTCTAAAAGTTTAATCATATTATTCATGCAATATCTAAAGTAGAATTATATTCTGCTAACTTAAAATGGAAAAACCAAAAGTTCTGTACCTATTTATACTTTACTTTAAAATTAACTTTCTTTACATATATCGATAAAATAAAGGTTCCTAAAAAACAAAAAACCATCAGAAATTTCTGATGGTTTTTAAGTTTACACTAATTATATATAATATTATTTATCAGAATCTTGCTCTAACAAATCAAAGAATTGATTTAATTTAGGCATAATAATAATTTTAGTTCTTCTGTTTTTGGCCATATTTTCTGGTGTGTCATTAGCAGCTAAAGGCACATATTGGCTTCTACCAGCAGCAATTAACCTTTGTGGTTGTACACCAAATTTATATTGTAAAATTCTTGTAATAGAAGTTGCTCTCATTGCAGATAAATCCCAATTGTCTTGTAAAAACTCAGTTTTAATAGACTTAGAATCTGTATGCCCTTCAATCATAACTTCCATTTTTGGTTGGTCATTAATTACTTTAGCAATTTTTTCTAAAACTGTATATGCATTTTCAGTTACGTTATAACTACCACTTTTAAATAATAGTTTATCAGAAATAGAGATAAAAACTACAGTTTTTTCAACATTTACTTCAATATCTTTATCTTGTATACCATCAGTTAAGTTTTTAGTTAAATGATATTTAATAGCCAAGTTTAACGAGTCTTTTTGAGTCATCGCTTTTCTTACACCATTAATATATTTATCTTTTTCGCTTAATTGGGCTATAACAGTTTTAATATTATCTGAAGAAGATTGTGTTAAAACAGTCAAGTTTTCAACTTGCTTTAATGCTGTTTTTTTATCTTGTTTCAAGTATTTTACTTGTTCTTCTAAAGAAAAAACTCTGGTGTCTTCTTTTTCTTTTTGAATTAGACATTTTTGTAAGTTAGTTTTAACTGCAAGTAACTCAGCTTCCGTTTTTTCGTGCTTAAGCTGTAAAGCAACATGCTCTTTCTTAGAAACACAAGAACTTATTAAAACAACTAATAATAATACAAATGATATTTTTTTCATTTTTTATAAGAATTAAATTCAGTGAACAAATTTAACAAAATGTATTCATAAAAGAGACAAATAGATGTATTTTATGAAAACTTTATACACTATTTTTGTTTAATGATTAAAAAGTTAATAATTTCTAAAATTTATCTTATCGTTTTTGTTCTTTTTACTGTATTTATCAGCTGTAAAAAAGAAGTAATATTAAATGATTATACTTTACAAGGAACTGTTTTTGGTACAACTTATAAAATTAAGTATTTACAGGCAGAAAAAAATCACCAAAAATCTATAGATAGCCTCTTTAATTTAATAAATGGGTCTTTATCTACTTACATACCAGATTCTAAAATTTCCAAAATAAATAAAGGAAATACTTCTATTATTGTTGATGATTTGTTTGTAGAGGTTTTTCAAAAATCAAAAAAAATTTATAAAGAAACCAATGGTTATTTCGATCCAACTGTTGGTAACTTAGTCAATGCTTGGGGTTTTGGCCCTGAAAAAGAAAAAAATAATTTAACTGAAGCAGAAGTTAAAGAACAAATGAAATATGTGGGTTTAGATTTGGTCACACTAAAAAACTATAAAATTTATAAAAAGTATAGCAATATTTATTTAGATTTTAATTCTATCGCAAAAGGTTTTGGTTTAGATGTTGTTGCAAGGTTTTTAGATGCTAAAGAAATTGATAATTACTTAATAGAAATAGGAGGAGAAATTAGAGCAAAAGGAGAAAAAAATCAAAAGAAACCCTGGATTATTAAACTCGTAGATCCACTAAAAAAAGATATGAATGGGGGTTTTAAAAACATAAATTTATCTAATAAATCTATGGCTACTTCTGGTAATTATAGAAAATTTAGAATAACAAAAGAAGGTAAGAAGTTTGTACATACTATAAACCCTAAAACAGGTTTAGCTTTAGAAAGTAATTTACTAAGTGCATCAGTAATTGCAAATTTAGATTGTGCAGACGTAGATGCGTATGCAACTTCTTTTATGGTTATGGGTTTAGAAAAGACAAAGCAATTTTTAAAAACTCATAAAAATTTAGAAGTAATTTTATTATTTATTAATAATGAAGGAGAATTACAAGAATATACAAATTATACCTACAAGTGAGTAGAATAATACTCTAAATAATCACTAATTTTGTTATATTGCAATCCCTATCATTAAAAACAACTTATTTTTACTATGAAAAAAATATTATCAATATTTTTATGTTTGCTATTTTTTGGATTATCAAATGCACAATCTAAAAATGAAATTGCTGGTGTTTATATAAAAAGAGCTGAAAAAGTTATAGAAGAAAGTATAGATTTTAAAGAGGCTAGAGTGCTTTTTGAAAAAGGAATGAAGTATATGGATACCATAACTAATTCTAAGATAGCCAGATTAGGTACAGAAATATATTTTGAGTTGAACGAATTTAAAACTGCAAAAGATTATTCTAAACAATATTTTTTGTTAGTTAAAAACAAAAAATCTGAAGAGTACGCAAATCAACTTGAATTATCTGTAACCATAGATGAAGAATTAGAACTACAATTAATAGAAGAGCAAAGGTTAGAACAAGAACGTATTAAAAAAGAGAAAGAGATTAGAAGAATAGATTCTCTAAAAATAGTTTGGCAAAACACGTCTAATTCACTTTCATTAAAACTAGACTCTATCTATACATTTAATAAAAACAATTTAGCACTTTTTAGTAATAAAGGTAATTTTGGTGTTATAAATGATAAAGGAGAAATTATTGCTAAAGCTGATGAATATCCTGTAGCTGTGCAATATGATGGTTTTATTTTGATGCAAAACAAACAAACAGATCCTACCAAAATTTATTGTTTTAACACAAAGAATCAAACTGGTTTTTTATTGCCTAGCCCTTCTGATATAAATCCATTATCTACACATTA
>JBGCFX010000185.1:0-14702 GCA_045110395.1 Polaribacter sp. | reverse complement strand
TAATTAATGATTCTGAAACTCATTTTATTATTAAATTACCAATTTTAGAAACTGTTTAATGAAAGCCATAATCATAGAAGACGAATTGCCATCTGCAAGAAGATTAGAGCGTTTGCTTCAAGATTTCGAAATCGAGATTTTAGCAAAACTAACTTCTGTAAAATCGGCAATTTTATGGTTCAATAAAAATAAACAACCACAACTTATTTTTTTAGATGTACAATTGTCTGATGGTTTATGTTTCGAAATTTTTATGCAAATAGAAATCACTTCAAAAATAATATTTACAACAGCATTTAGTAATTATAGCATAAAAGCATTCGATTATAATAGCATTTCTTATCTGTTAAAGCCTATCAATAAAGAAAAACTAACAGAGGCTATCTTAAAAGCACAAAAAGTAGTTCAAAAAGAAACAGATTTAGAGCAATTTAAAAAATTAGTCAGTAATTATAAAACAGAAAATTATAAAGAATCTTTTACAGTTAAAGTAGGTAAGAAAATTAAAATTATTGCTTCAGGAAATATTTGTTGTTTTTATAGTTTTGAAAATGCTACCTATTTAAAAACATCAGAAGGCAATTATATCATAAATCATTCTTTAACAAGTTTAGAAAACGATTTGAATCCAAAAGATTTTTTTAGAGTAAATCGTACATTTATCGTTCATAAAAAAGCAATTAAAGATATAATTGAACATTATAATTCACGTTTAAAATTAGTTTTACATTCTTATAATGATACTGAAATTATTGTGAGTAGAGAAAGAGTAAAGGATTTTAAGAGTTGGATTGATTGATATTAGTTTCAAAGTTTAAGTTTCTAACATCCAATTCCCAATTTTTTTTCAAAAACAAAACCCACAAATAATTTCCCACCTCTTAAACTTTGATTATTTTTATCAAAATTTAAATCAATGAGTCAAAAAGAAGAATTTTTTGATTATATCAATTCAGGATATAAAACCAAAGGCGATTTTTTAGAGTTAGGAGCAGCAATGCTGGGTGAAGAAACTGTTACAAATGCCATTGTAAAAGTTCCTCTAAAAACTTTAAATAGACATGGCTTAATTGCTGGTGCAACAGGTACAGGAAAAACAAAAACGCTTCAGGTTTTAGCAGAAAACTTATCAGAAAAAGGCATTCCTGTTTTGTTAATGGACATAAAAGGAGATCTTTCTGGTTTGGCACAACCAAGTCCTGGACACGCAAAAATTGATGAAAGACACCAAAAAATTGGTTTTCCTTTTACAGCTAAAAAGTTTCCAATAGAAGTTCTTACAATTTCTGAACAAGATGGAACCAGATTAAGAGCAACCATTTCAGAATTTGGACCTGTTTTATTATCAAGAATTTTAGATTTAACAGAAACACAAAGTGGAATTGTAGCCATCATTTTTAAATATTGTGATGATAATAAATTTCCGCTTTTAGATATAAAAGACTTTAAAAAAGTTTTGCAATATGTAACCAATGAAGGCAAAGAAGAAATTCAGAATGAATATGGACGAATTTCATCCTCTTCTACAGGAGCAATTCTTAGAAAAATTGTAGAAATAGAACAACAAGGAGGAGATTTGTTTTTTGGCGAAAAATCTTTTGATGTTGAAGATTTAACAAGAGTAGATGAAAATGGTAATGGAATTATTTCTGTTTTACGTTTAACAGATATTCAAGATAAACCCAAACTGTTTTCAACCTTTATGTTGCAATTATTGGCAGAGGTGTATGAAACTTTTCCTGAACAAGGAGATTCTGGAAGGCCAGAACTCATCATCTTTATAGACGAAGCACATTTGGTGTTTGAAGAAGCATCTAAAGCCTTATTAAATCAGATAGAAAGTATTGTAAAACTGATTCGTTCTAAAGGAATTGGGTTATACTTTGTTACACAAAACCCTAAAGATGTGCCAGAAGATATTTTAGCACAATTGGGTTTAAAAGTGCAGCATGCATTAAGAGCTTTTACTGCAAAAGACAGAAAAGCAATTAAGTTGGCTGCAGAAAATTATCCAGATTCTGAATATTATGATACTAAAGAAGTATTAACACAATTAGGAATTGGAGAAGCATTTGTATCCGTTTTAAACGAAAAAGGAATTCCAACACCTTTGGCAAGAACAATGTTAAGAGCGCCAATGAGTAGAATGGATATTCTTACAGACAAAGAGTTGAAAAACGTTATTAACAATTCACGTCTTTTTTACAAGTACAATGAAAACTTAGATAGAGAAAGTGCTTACGAATTGTTAAACTCTAAAATTACTAAAGTAAATTTAGCAGAAGCAAAAGCTATTGAAAAAGAAAAAGCACAAAAGGAAAAAGAAAGAATTGCAAAAGAAAAAGAGAAAGAAAGACAACAAGAAGAAAAAGCAAGTAGAAGATCTACAAGAAGTAGAACTACAAGACAGAACCCACTTATAAAAGTATTAACAAGTGCTACTTTTATTAGAGCAGCATTTGGCATATTAAAAAAAGTATTGAAATAACAATTCGAAAAAAAGAACGTTTATTAAACGAACAAAACTACCAAAATGATTAAAAAGAAGAACTTACCAATTATTGTAATCGTATTTTCATTGTTTATTATTAGCTGTAGCAACAATAGTAAATTTAAAGTAGAAAAAGGAAAAGTTGGCGAAATCACTACAAAAACTACAATTCAAGATTTAGAACGTATTTTTAAAAATGATTCTTTAGTAAAAAATTTGAGTGAAGGAGCTCAAGGAGACAACTATTTTCAAGAAGATGATGAGTATTTTGTATTCGAAAAAGGAGGGAAGTTACTCTTAACAATTATGCCTCAAGAGCAGTTAGATTCTACATCAACCATAAAAAGTATAGAAATACATGATGCACGTTTTAAAACTGAATCTGGTATTAATTTAAAGTCTACTTTTTCAGAAGTAAACGTAAACAATAATATTAATAAAGTAGAAAGAACTTTTTCTTCTGCCACTTTGTTTATAGACGATTATAATGCAACAATCACCATAGATAATGAAGAATTAGGTTTAAAAGATTTTAATACTCAAAAAGTAACAATAGAGCAAATTCCTGATTTGGCTAAAATAAAATCATTTATTATTTGGTTTCATTAGGGCAAATTTTGTCCATTTTATTTTAAAGACAAAACCGCGCTTTCAATTATATCTTTTTAGTAAAAAAACTAAAAAGGATGCCATTTCAATCGCTTTCGCAAAACCAATCTTTATGAATAAAAAGTATACCATTCAAACAAAACCATTTGTAGTACCAACTACAGATGGTAAATTAATAGAAGAACATTTTGGGGATGCTACTGATAAAAATTCAGAAATTAGTATTGCACACATGGTTGCACCTTCTGGTTGGTCAGAACCTTTTCAAACTCCAGAATTTGATGAATATACCTATATCATAAAAGGTAAAAAACAATTTATTATAGATGGAGAAACCATTGTTTTAAAAGCTGGTCAATCCATTAAAATAGAAAAAAATACAAGAGTTCAATATTCAAATCCTTTTGAAAATAAGTGTGAATATATTGCTATTTGTTTGCCTGCTTTTTCTATGGATTTGGTTAATAGAGAGGAATCGTAGTTTTTTTAAGAATTGATGTCTTTTAACTTTTTATTCTTCTTTTTATCAATATAATGCCTTAAAACACCACCTTTTATAGAGTTTACATCAAACTCTACAATAAAAGCATCTTTATCAATTTCTTGCACAATTCTGTGCATTTTTCTAATATCAATTCTGTTTACAATAGAATGAATAATATCAAAATCTTCAATTTTACCATTATTACCAAAACCTGAAGATCCTTTATAAATAGTTAGGCCAACTCCTAATTCTTCTAAAATTGCTTTTTTGATTAAAGCGTGTTTTTTAGAAACAATAGTTACACCAATAAAATCTTCGAAACCTTCTATAACAGTATCTGTAACTTTGGCTGCAATAATGTAGGTTAGAATAGAGTATAGAGCCACTTCTACAGAAACTGCAAAAGCTGTAATAGCAAATAATATAATATTAAAAAATAATACTATTTTGCCAATACTTAGTCCAAATCTATCATTTAAATAAATTCCTAAAATTTCTGAACCATCTAAAACAGCACCATTTCTAATGGCAATTCCAATTCCAGAACCAACTAATAATCCACCAAAAATAGAAATTAAAAGTTTGTCATTTGTAATGGTTTGAAAGTTTTCAAAATGAATAAAAAGTGCCACTCCTAAAATACTAATAATCGATTTTACAACAATTCTTTTAGATACTGTAAAATAGCCAAGAATAAGAAAAGGAACACTAAAAATGATTAATAAGTAAGACATATTTATGTCTACTTGCGTTCTTACCAAAAGTGCAATTCCTGTAACACCACCATCTAAAAAACCATTGGGTAATAAAAAAGCTTTTAGACCTAAACTGGTTAAGACAATCCCTAAAAATATTTGAAAATATTCATAAAAATAGTTAACAGTTTTTTTAGTGTTCATTTATTTAATTTTTCCTTTGGCAAGCCAAAAGTGTGTTTTTTTTCTACTTTGCAATCGTCAATGGCCCAACTCCACCAGGAACTGGCGTAATAAATTCAGATTTTGCAGCAACTTCTCCAAAAGCAACATCGCCTACTAATCTGTATCCATTTTTCTTAGAAGAATCTGCTAAACGTGTAATACCAACATCAATTACAGTAACATTATCTTTTACCATATCTGCTTTTAAAAACTCAGGAATGCCAATTGCAGCTACTATAATGTCTGCTTGTAAAGTAATTTCTTTTAAGTTTTTTGTTCTACTATGACACATAGTGACAGTTGCATTACCAACCTTTCTTTTTTGAGAAAGTAAAATACTCATTGGGCTACCAACAATATGACTTCTTCCTAATACAACTACGTGTTTTCCAGAAGTCGTTACATTGTATCTATCTAGTAATTCTAAGATTCCAAAAGGTGTTGCAGAAATAAAAGTAGGTAAGTTTAGTGCCATTTTTCCAACATTTGTTGGATGAAAACCATCTACATCTTTTTCTGGGTCTACAGCCATCAATATTTTTTGTTCATCTATATGTTTTGGCAAAGGAAGTTGTACAATAAAACCATCAATATCATGATCTACATTTAAAACTGCAATTTCGTTTAATAAGTCTTCTTCTGTAGTTTCTTCTGGTAAACGAATTAAGGTAGACTCAAAACCAACACGTTCACAAGCTTTTACTTTTGCATTTACATAAGTTATACTTGCACCATCATTACCAACAATAACAGCAGCTAAATGAGGCGTTTTAAACCCTTTGTCTTTTAAATCTCTGACATCTAAAGCAATTTCTTCTTTAATATCTGCAGCAGTTTTTTTTCCGTCTAATAATATCATTATGTTTTTTATGTTTAAAAGTTGAGATTTCTCAATCGCTTTAAAAAAAGCTCATTTCGAAATGACATATGTTAGAAAAATTTAATTTAGCTAACCACTAATTACTTCATTCCTTGCATCATCTGCATCATTTTTTTGCCTCCACCACCTTGCATCATTTTCATCATTTTGCTCATTTGGTTGAATTGCTTCATTAATTGATTTACTTCTTGAATGGTGGTTCCAGAACCTTTTGCAATTCTCTTTTTTCTACTTGCATTAATAGTTGCTGGTGTACTTCTTTCTGTGGGTGTCATAGAATGAATAATAGCTTCTATTCCTTTAAAAGCATCATCATCTATATCTACATCTTTCATTGCTTTTCCTGCTCCAGGAATCATACCCACCAAATCTTTCATAGATCCCATCTTTTTAATTTGTTGAATCTGATTTAAAAAATCATCAAAACCAAACTGGTTTTTAGCAATTTTCTTTTGTAATTTTCTAGCTTCTTCTTCATCATATTGGTCTTGGGCTCTTTCTACTAAAGAAACAACATCACCCATTCCTAAAATTCTGTCAGCCATTCTATCTGGATGAAATACATCAATTGCATCCATTTTTTCTCCTGTACCAATAAATTTAATTGGTTTATCTACTACAGATTTTATTGATAAAGCTGCACCACCTCTTGTATCTCCATCTAATTTTGTAAGAACAACACCATCAAAATTTAAAATATCGTTAAATGCTTTTGCAGTATTTACAGCATCTTGACCTGTCATAGAATCTACAACAAATAACGTTTCTTGAGGATTTACAGTTTTATGAATGTTAGAAATCTCATTCATCATTTCTTCATCCACAGCCAAACGTCCTGCAGTATCTATAATCACTACATTTTTACTATTTGCTTTAGCGTGCTTTATGGCATTTTTAGAAATTTCTACAGGATTGTTGTTGCCAACTTCTGCATACACTTCAACACCAATTTGTTCTCCAACAACTTGTAATTGGTTGATTGCTGCAGGTCTATAAACATCACAACCAACTAATAAAACTTCTTTAGATTTTTTGGTTTTTAAAAAGTTTGCCAATTTTCCTGAAAAAGTAGTTTTACCAGAACCTTGCAAACCAGACATTAAAATTACGGTTGGATTTCCTCCTAAATTAACACCAACAGTTTCACCTCCCATTAATTCAGTTAGTTCATCTTTAACTAACTTTACCATTAATTGTCCAGGGTTTAATGTGGTTAATACATCTTGTCCTAAAGCTTTTGTCTGTACTTTTTTGGTAAATTCTTTGGCAATTTTAAAGTTAACATCTGCATCTAACAAAGCTCTTCTAACTTCTTTTAGCGTTTCTGCAACGTTTACTTCTGTAATTTTACCATGCCCTTTTAGGGTGTGTAAGGCTTTATCTAATTTATCGCTTAAATTATTAAACATAATTTGTGTCTTTTTTTGGAAACACAAATATAAGAATAAGTGATGATTTGTTTGAGTAAAGATTTTAGTTTTTTATATGCTCTGTCTTTAAAAATAAGCTTGTAAAGAAGTTAATTAAATGAAAAAAGACTGATAAAATAAAAATTAGTATAGAGATAATCGTTAAAATATTTGAATAATCATTTATCATTGGTAATCCTGGTTCTATTGGTTTTCCTGTCCAACTTCTACTATTTGTTATGACAAATATAATGATAGCAATAATTTGTAATACTAAATGTGTAATTGTTAACCATTTTTTTGGTGGTTTTTCTGCCCAATAAAGTGAAAAATAATTGATACCAATCATTGCAAAAAAAATGGCAGAAAATAAATACAGATGAAAATATGAAATTACAAAATAGATATCATAAATAGCAATATCAAGTGCTTTGTCACCAAATAAAAAGGCTAAAATGACACATGCAGGAACTAATCCAAAGAAAAAAAGATAAGGTTTAGCAATAATTTTCTTCATTTTTATATTTTCTAATTAGGTACTTTAAACAAATATGTATTTCTATCATTAATTTTTATACTAATGGTATCTTTTTTAATTTTTCTTAACGAATTCTTTGTGCCAATTATTTTTTGAAAACGAAATATGTTATTTGTATCTACTTTTCTTAATTTAGTGCTATGATAATGGGATTTGACTAGTTGATAATCTTTGGAAATTCTCATATTCTCTAAAACCCCAAATTTTGATGAATTTATTTCAATTTTATAATCATTTTTAGATATTGAAATATTAGATAAAAAAGTTAGATGACCAACTAATATATTTCTTTTTTTATTGCCAAAAAAATGAATATAATTTAAATATACATCTATAGAATCATTCTGATACTTTATTATACTGTTTTCATTAATGTTTGAAGTATCCCTTAACTCTTTATATTTGTGTGGTTTTGCTTGTGGACATCCATATAAAAACATCATAATTATTAAAAAAAGATAAGGCTTAGCAATAATTTTCTTAAGCATAATTTGTAATTAAAATTTGTGTATGGTGTTCTGTGTGATGAGCTGTCCACATAATAATTTCTCTAATGGTCATTTTGCCCATTAATGGATGAGGAATAACTAAAGTATCTAAATTAACATCGCTAATTTTTTTAAGTTTATATTGTAGTTTCTTTTGTTGAATTTGCAATTTTGTGATCAATCTATCTCTATCTTTTTGCAAAGGTTTTTTTAATTTTTGATTAAAAATCCTAGCTCTATCTTGATTTTCGATTAATTTTTGTTGATATTTTTTTGCAACAGTTGCATAATTTCTAGATGCTCTATTACAAACACCAAATTTATATTTTAAAAAGAATCTTGGGTAACTTAATGCATTGTTTAGAAGTTGTAGGCTATTTACTAAATGTAGAATTTGTTGGCTAACTGTCCATTTATTATCAGGTCCTTTTTCCCAATTATCTTCTGGCTGACTTTTTAACCAATCAAATAAAACTTTATGTTTTTCTTCTATTAAATCTGCAATTGCATCTTTTTCCATGTATAAAATAATTCAATCATAAAAGTAAGAAATAAAATATTAATACAGTTCACTACATTTTTCTTACAGTTCATTACAATTGGTTTTTTATGAATCTATTTTGAGCATACATTTGTATCATCAAAAATAAATAACAATAAAAATTTATAAATACATACTTATGAAAACACTATTAATTGAAAGAAAAAAACAGTTTATAATGCTTTTATTTATAGCATTTATTGGAATTCCTTCTAATTATTTTGGACAAAATTCTATTAGTTTTAATAGTAGTAAGGGAAAAAGTAAAATAAGTATTAGCAATAGTAAAAATGATTTTAAGATAGAATATGAGGGTGAAATTACTTTAACTGATGATGATTCTGATATTAAAGACATTTCTAGAGGTGGTTATATAGAAATTAAAAAATCTAGTTTTGGTAAAAGAAGAAAAATTGTCATTGAGAATGATGGAGGAAAATTAGTAAGAAAGTTTTATATAGGTTGGAGAGAGAAAGATTATTATCCTGATGGAAAAGAATGGTTAAAAGATATTCTACCAGAAATTTTAAGAAGTACAACTATTGGCGCAGAAAATAGAGTAGAACGTTTTTATAAAAAAGGTGGCGCAAATGAAGTGCTGTCTGAAATTAAAAAAATGGATAGTGACTACGTACAAAGTGCTTATTTTAAACTGTTATTAAAGAAGAATTTATCTACAGAAGAAACAGTAAAAACCTTAAATATAATTAGTAGTGTTATTGGTTCTGATCATTATGTGAGTAGTATTTTAAGAAAAAATCAGCAATTATTTTTAAAAAATTCTAAAACCATAGATGCTTATATTTCTGCTGCTGGTACTGTGAACTCAGATCATTATTTAACAGAAATCGTAAAAACGGTTGTGGCTAATAAAAATATTTCTGATACGCAATTAGCGAACCTTTTAAAAATTTCTAAAAACATTAATTCAGATCATTATTTGACTGAAATTTTAAAAGAAGTAATGGACAAAAGAGAATTAAATAAACAAAACATGGAGCAAGTTATGTTTTTGTCTAAAAGCATAAATTCTGATCATTATAAAACAACAATTCTTAAAAAAGCAGTAAGAAGTAAAAACTTGTCTAAAGAAGCATACAATAGTTTTATTAGTTCTTTAAGTGACATTGGTTCTGATCATTACACATCAGAAGTAATAAAAGAATTAATGAAAAACAAATTGGATTCAGAGAGTTTAAGTAAAATTTTAGAACTTATTAGAAAAAATGTAAGCTCTGATCATTATGCAACAAGTATTTACAAAAAAATGGCTCTGAGAAATGATTTTACTGAAGACCAATTAATTAATATTATAAATACTACTGCAAAAATGAGTTCTGACCATGATTTAACTAACACTTTAATGGCTTTTGCTCCTCGTGTAAAAAAGTCTTCTAGCAGGGTAAAAGATGCTTATATGAAAGCTGCAAAATCTATAAATTCAGACACTTATTTTGGCAAAGCTATGAAAGCCATTTATTAAAATAAAGCAAGGTAATAGGTTTTAGATTATCAAATTTATTACCTTGCTATTATGCAATTAACCAAAAAACAAACCAACCACTTTCTTTTGAAAAAATACTTTTCTATATCATTTTTAGGAGCTTTATTGGGTATTTGTATTTGTTATTTTTTAATTTATAGCGAATTACAAGATGCAGCAGTTTATATCCTTAAAGATGCTTTTTTAAGTGGAGTTTTAGGTATTTTAATTGCTTTACTTATATCTAAAACTGTAATTGTTTTAAACCGTTTTTTACCTTGGCAAACTCAAACAGGTAATCGTTTGTTTATAGGTTTTATAGCTCATTTTTCTATTACTTACTTTTTAGTTTTAGGGTTGTTTTATGTGTATAATCTTATGTTTTTTGATGTAACAACATTCTTCGAAAAATATGAATCTTCAAACATAAAATTAGCAATTATTTTATTGATTTTGACCTTAATTTTTGAGGTTGTCTATTTTGCTTTGTACTCATATTATTCTTATTCTAAATTCCAAATAGAAACTGTAAAACAAGAAAGAAAACAAATAGAGTTACAATTAAAAGCATTAAAATCTCAACTAAGTCCACACTTTTTATTTAATAGTTTAAACACGATTTCTTCTTTAATTTTTAAAGATGAAAGTAGAGCAGAAACTTTTATTAGAAGATTGGCTAAAATGTACGATTTTACTTTAAAAAGCTATCATCAAAAATTGATTACTGTAAAAGAAGAATTAGATTTTGTAAATTCATATATCTATTTACTACAAACACGTTTTCAAGATAAATTTATCTTTACAATTGCTATAAATAATGATTTATTGATGACAAAAATACCTCCTTTAACTTTGCAAATGCTGATAGAAAATGCAGTTAAGCACAATCAATTATCTAAAGAAAAGCCTTTAAAAATAAATATCTCATCTACAGAATCAGAAATTATTATAGAGAATAATATCACCAAAACACCAAATAATATAACATCATTCAATATTGGGTTAAAAAATATAAATACACGTTATTTATTATTGGTTAACAAAGGTATTTCTGTAATTAGAGCCAATAAATTTAGTGTACAAATACCTATAATTAAATGAAAAAGTTATTTGTACATCAACCTTTTTTCCGCCTTTTAAGTCCTGTTTTTTCTGGTGTTATTGTGTATTTGTTAGTTTTATTACTCAATAATAATATTCAACAAATTAAAGAAGAATTTTTTAATGAAGAGTTGTATTTCTGTATTGGTTTATGTTATTTAATTCAAGAATTTTCTAGGGTATTATTAATCCTTTTTAAGCATTTTTTATTAAATAGAACTTCTGTTTTAAGTATTCTTTTACAAGTTATAATTTCTATGATTTTATGCTTGGTTTTATCTACAATAGCTATCAATTTATATTTCGAATATATTTTAGGTTTCTCTATAACTACAGAAGAAATTTATGTGTTTAATAGTATTTTTTGTGCCATTACTTTTATTTATATTTTGTTGTATATCAGTCATCAATATTTATTTAAAGTAAATACAGAAAAGTTACAACAAGAAGAATTAATCAAACAAAATATAGAAGAAGAATTTAAACAATTTAAAAAGGGAGTTAACCCAAATTTACTATTTGAAAGTTTAGAATCTTTATTAATTTTAATTAAGAATGATAAAGAAAAATCGGATGATTTTATAGATCATTTAGCGTCAATTTATAGATATATTTTATCAGAAAAAGAAAAACAACTCATTGCTTTTGAAGAAGAACTAATAGTGATAGATGAACTAATTAAACTATTTAATTATTTGCCATATAGAAGTATATCAATTCAAAATACTTGTAAAAATAATTTTTTACTTGTTCCTGGGAGTTT
Organism: Polaribacter sp.; assembly: GCA_045110395.1. Classification (GTDB taxonomy): domain Bacteria; phylum Bacteroidota; class Bacteroidia; order Flavobacteriales; family Flavobacteriaceae; genus Polaribacter. The sequence continues at coordinate 2,995 of JBGCFX010000185.1, read as the reverse complement.
GTTATCTATTATTGAGCAAATTGTAAGAACAACCATTGTTTCTTTGGATACAATTCTTGAAATTCAATTAAAAGAAATAGATAATAACTTAGCAATTTCTTATATACAAAATGATCGAATTACAGAAAAATTTAGCCTCAATAAAATAAAAGGAATTGCAGAAACCTATCAAATTTACAATACTCAAAAAATTGTCATTTTAGAAGAATTAGGTGAAAGAAAAATAGTAATACCCAAATTACAAATAGCAGGAAAACTATGAACATCATTATTATAGAAGACGAACAATTAGCAGCAGAAAAATTAGAACGTTATTTGCTGAAATATAATTCAGAAATAAAAATTTTATCTGTTTTAGCAAGTATTTCTGAAGCTGTTATTTGGTTTCAAAATAACCAAAATTACGATATCGTTTTTATGGATATTCAACTTACAGATGGCCTAAGTTTTGAAATTTTTAATCGAACTAAAATACAAAAACCTGTAATTTTCACTACTGCTTTCGATGAATATGCTGTAGATGCTTTTAAAGTAAATAGTATCGATTATGTTCTAAAACCAATTACGTTTACAGACATTTCTAAGGCAATGAATAAGCTAAAATCGATGCAAACAATCTTTAATGCAGAAACGTTTGTTAATGTTGCAAATATTGTAAAACAAAAAAAGATTAAAGATCGTTTTTTAGTACGTTTAGGAAATCATATTCATTCTATAAAATCTGAAGAAATTGCTTTATTTTATGCAGAAGGAAGAACTGTTTATTTAGTGACTAAAGAGCATAAAAAATTTATTATCGACTTTAAATTAGAAGATTTGAATAAGGTTTTAAACTCAACCTTATTTTTTAGAGTTAATCGTTCATTTATTATCAATATAACTGCTATAAGAGATACGATTGTCTATTCTAACAGTAGGTTAAAAATTACTCCAAGTATAAAGGTTGACAAAGAAATTATAGTGAGTAGGGAAAAAATACCTCAGTTTAAAACTTGGTTAGAGGGTGCATAAAACTATAAATCTTCTGTAAAATGTTTTCTTGTTTTTTCTTTACTAAACTTATTTTTATTGTAATTTTTTGAACCATTTTTTGGGATTGATAAAGAAATCCAAGTATCATTTTTAAGCATTTTTCCTAAAAAAAGAATTTGACCTATATGATAAGAATAATGTGCCAATTGCCTATTAATTGCCTCTGTAACAGTATGTCCTTGGTTTCTTATATAAATAATAGATTCTAAATCTTTTTCTCTAAGGGGTTTTATTGCATCGAATAAACATTGCCAACCTTTTTCCCAATAATCGAGTACTTCTTTTTTCGTTTTAAAGTTGTTTATGAACTCATCATCTCTATTTCTCCAAGATTTTTCTCCATCTTCTGTTAAAAAATTTGTCCATCTAGAAAACATATTTCCAACAATATGTTTTACCATAATTGCAATAGAATTACTTTCGTTATTTACTTGCTTAAAAAAATCATCTTCAGAAAGTTGATGAAAAGTTTTATCGCCTAAACTTTTATAATATTCAAATTGTTTTAATATACTTTTTAAATAAGAATTGTTCATTTATTTAGTGTTTTTTATTATTTCTTTTCAAAATTTGAAATGCTATGAAGTAAAGTCCCAGCAAGAGCAAAATAAATTCCAAACCTACTTATTATTCTCTCTATTTTGTTTGTTGGTAATTCTTTAAAGAAACTATAAATAATTAATATTGTTGATATTATAATTAAAAATGAACCAATAACTTGACATGTTTTTATAAATTTTGTCTTACCAAAAGTAAGGTAACTTCCCAAAGAAATATTAATAAAAGAAAGGAATAAAATATAAATATGACCAGATCTAAATAATGCTCTCTCAGTAAGAGACATATCTATTAAATGGTTGTATTTGTAATGCATATATTGCCCAGTTAATAAAAAAATTATAAGTACAAGGAAACCAAAATATAGATGAAATTTCTTTAGAAAACGCATAAAAAAAGAGCTGAATTAATCAGCTCTAATGTATAAAAAAATATTTTATTTATCAGCAACAAACTCTAATGCAACACCATTAATACAATGGCGTTTTCCTGTGGTTTTTGGTCCATCATCAAAAGAATGACCTAAATGACTACCACAAGTATTGCATTTTAACTCTGTTCTTGCATAGCCAATTTTGTAATCTACATCTAATTCTACATTTCCTTTTACTGCTCTGTCAAAAGAAGGCCAACCAGTACCAGAATCAAACTTATGCTCAGATTCATATAATGCAGTTTTACAAGCAGCACAAACATAAGTCCCTTTTTTATAGTTTTTATTTAAAGCACTTGAAAATGCTCTTTCTGTACCTGCTTCACGTAAAACTTGATATTGAACTGGTGTTAATAGCTTTTTCCATTCTGCATTTGTTTTTTCAACTTTGTATGTTTTCTTCTCTTTAGATTTTTCTTGGGCTTTAGTAGAACAACTAACTAATAGAATTAAAGTAAAAAAAGTGATAATATTTTTCATTTATTGATATTTTAATGTTTGTTTTTTAGACGATAATTATAAAAATTCTTTACAAAATTTAATAATCTAATTCATTTTACTTTTTTGATAAAGATAGAATTTGTAATTTTAAGAAATCTTAAAAAAGTATTAAGAAAGTGACAATTTATATTAAAATGTGTCATAATATTATTGAATTTTAAAACAAACAAAAATGAAAAAAATAACCATTCTATTATTAACCGTATTTCTTTTTTCTGAATGCAGCACAGTGCCAATTACTGGAAGAAGTAGAGTTAATTTTGTAAGTGATGCCCAAGTATTACCTGCAAGTTTTGCTCAATATAAAGGGTTTTTAGAAGAGAATAAATTATCAACAAACAGAAAAATGTCTAATCAAATAAAAGAGGTTGGTAAAAATATTTCTGCTGCTGTAGATCGTTTTATGAGAGCAAATAACATGGTTTCTGAGGCAAATTCTTATAAGTGGGAATTCAATTTAATAGAAGATAA
>JBGCFX010000184.1:0-6298 GCA_045110395.1 Polaribacter sp. | reverse complement strand
CAGTTAAAAACACATGTAAGTTCTAGAAAAACAGCAGTAGAAAATTATTTAAAATAGTTGGTAGTTGGTTTATAAAAAAGCTTCGTGAGAAATTACGGAGCTTTTTTTATGAAATAATATTCACTTCAATTTCTAAAGAAACACCAAATTTTTCTAAAATAGTATTTTGTATTGTTTCAGCAAGCTGATAAATATCTTTCCCAGAAGCATTACCATAATTTACTAAAACCAAGGCTTGTTTTTCGTGAACACCAAATTCACCAAAACGTTTTCCTTTAAAACCAGCTTGTTCTATTAACCAACCAGCAGGAATTTTATATTTAATGTCATCTTGAGCGCAGTCGAAAGGTCTTATTTCATAAAAAGGTACGTTTGGATATTCCTTTTGAAGTTCTAAAAATTGCTGTTTAGAAATCACAGGGTTTTTAAAAAAACTACCACTATTGCCAATCACTTTTGGGTCAGGTAATTTCGATTTTCTGATTTTAAGTACTGCATGAGAAATATTTTTTAATGTAGGTTTTTTTATTTCTTTGGATGCCAGTTCAGTTTCTATAGCACCATAAGAAGTATTTAGATTATGCTCATTTTTTGTTAGCATAAAACTGACAGAAGTAATAATATACTTGCCTTTAACTTCATTTTTAAATATGGAATTTCTGTATCCAAAATTACATTCCTCATTAGAAAACTGAACTAATTTGCCAGTTTCAATATCTAAGGCTTCTACTTTAGTAATGGTGTCTTTAACTTCTACACCATAAGCACCAATATTTTGAATTGGGCAAGTACCCACATTACCAGGAATTAACGATAAATTTTCAACTCCTCCATAATTATTTTCTACACACCATAATACAAAATCGTGCCAATTTTCTCCTGCATTTACTGTCAAATAAATGTCATTATGGTTTTCTCTATCAATAGAAATTCCTTTAATATCAATATGAACGACTAATTTTTCAATGTCTTTTGTGAGCAACATATTACTTCCTCCAGAAATTAAAAAAATATCTTTTTCTACTTTTAAAAGTTGTTGTAATTGATAAACAGAATCAACAGAAATAAATCGTTTAGCGTTTACTGAAATACCAAAAGTATTGAAGTTCTTTAGTGATATGTTTTGTTGAATGGTCATTTGATATTGTTAAAAATTAAAAAATATATCTTTTAATTTTTTCCTTTTTTATGGGTTTATAATTTTTTTTGTGATATTAAAGTTAGTTAATAAATTATGAATCAAGAAAATTCAGCATCATCTATAAATAAGTAGATTATAAAAATTCTATTTGTTATATACGGATGTTATGTGCAGTTTTATTCCGATTTATTTATGGTCAACATTCCGCCAACACAACTATTTTCTCCAGTTAAAATTCCTTTGTTAAATAAAACATGAGCATACATTTTCATTTCTTTATCATTCGAGATTGTAATTCCCAAATCTTTTCCGTTTTCGATTTTATATATAAGAGAATCAATTCCGATTTGATTTTTAAATTCCGATAGTTCTCTTATAGAGTATTTGTCAAACGCACTGATATTCCAAATTGCACTATCGTTTTTAAATTCAAAATACCTCTCTTTATTATTTATTGCAGTTTCATAAACCTTAATTATTCCGTCTTTTGAATATCCTAAATTCAATTCTCTATGTAATGCTCCTTTCAAAAAGTTTCCTTTCGTACAATATTCACGAACTTCTCCATTATTCAAATTTTTAACTTTAATTACAAGAAAATTTTGAAATGTACTTTCGTTCTTTATTGCTTTTGCATAATTCGGATAAAGTTCTTCGTCACTTAAACGTTGTTTATATTCAACAACTTCTTTACATGAAGTAAAAAATAGAATAGTAAAAATCAATATTAATGTTGTTTTCGTCATTTTTGGTAATTGCACATAACTTGTTATATAGTAACTTTTATGAATCATATCCCATAAATTAAACTGAATATAATATTTTTATCTGTTTTTATTAGTACTATTTTACAAAACTAACCTTTGTATTCCTTCAAAGCCTCAGCCAAAATCTCTACAGACTTTATCAAATCAGTTTTATTCAAAACATACGCCATTCTTATTTGGTTTTTTCCTTCGCCTTTAGTAGAGTAAAATCCGCTTGCAGGAGCAACCATAACTGTTTCATTATTGTAATGAAATTTTTCTAACATCCATTGTGCAAAATCATCAGTATCAGCAACAGGCAATTGGGCAACACAGTAAAAAGCACCTTTTGGGTTGGCAACTTTTACACCCTCAATTTTTTGTAATTCAGTAATTAAAGTATTTCTTCTTTCTACATATTCTGCTTTTACATCATCAAAATAACTTTGTGGTGTTTCTAAAGCAGCTTCACTTGCAATTAGTGCGTATGTTGGTGGACTTAATCTTGCTTGTGCAAACTTAATAGCAGTATTTACAAAGTCGTTGTTTTTAGAAACAATACAACCAATTCTTGCACCACACATACTGTAACGTTTAGAAACAGAATCAATTACAATAGCATTTTGGTCTAAACCCTCTAAAGATAAAACAGAAGTATGTTGTAAACTATCATAAGTAAATTCACGATATACTTCATCAGCAATTAAAAATAAATCGTGTTTTAAAACAATTAGTTTTAGTTTTTCTATTTCTTCTTTAGAATATAAATATCCTGTAGGATTTCCTGGATTACAAATTAATATTGCTTTTGTTTTTTTGGTGATTAATTTCTCAAATTCTTCAATTTTTGGAAGTGCAAAATTATCATCAATACTAGAAATTACAGGAACTACTTTTACACCAGAAGCAGTAGAGAAACCATTATAATTTGCATAAAATGGTTCTGGAATTATAATTTCATCACCAGGATCTGTAATACTACCAATTGTAAATAACAAGGCTTCAGAACCACCAGTTGTTGCAATAATATTATTTGCAGAAACGTTAATATGATGGTTTTTATAATAATTAGCCAACTTAGTTCTATATGCCTCAGAACCTTCAGAACGTGCATATGCTAAGGTTTGAATGTTATTATTTTTGACAGCATCTAAAGCAACTTGAGGTGTTTTAATATCTGGTTGGCCAATGTTTAAATGATACACTTTAGTACCTCTTTTTTTTGCATCTTCTGCAAAAGGAACTAATTTTCTAATAGGTGAAGAAGGCATTAATTGACCTTTATTGGATATTGATGGCATAATAATTTTTTAAGTATTTATTGATACAAATTTCCGAAATATATTTTATTTATTGCATTTTATTGCAGAAAGTTTAAAGGTTAAATATTTGCTAAAAAATAGTGCTATGAAAAGTAAGATTTGTATCTTCATTGTAACAAATTTTTTTCTATTGGTTTTTAAACGTTTACTTTATTTTTTCCTTTTTTTTAGTTTTTTTGGGATGCATGCACAATCAGGATTTAATTTTCTGAACGCTTCTAAAAAAAAACAATCGATAAAATTTCAAAGAGTAAACAATTTAATTGTGATTCCTTTAGAGATTAATGGTAAAAAACTTTCTTTTATTTTAGATACAGGAGTTAATAAAACCATTCTTTTTAATCTTTCTAAAAATGATAGTTTAGAACTTTTAAATACACAAAAGATTTCGATTAAAGGTTTAGGAAAGGGCAGACCTGTAAATGCAATTATTTCTAAAAAAAATAAAATTCAATTAAAAGGCCTTATCAATAAAAATGAAACTATTTATGTAGTTTTAAAAGATTTTTTTGATTTATCTGGTAGAATGGGTAGAACCATTCATGGTATTATAGGATATAGTGTTTTCAAGAATTTTATCATTAAAATAAATTATCAAACTAAAAAACTCATTTTTTACAATCCAAAATTTTACACATATAAAAAGTGTAAAAGATGTTTTACAACTCCTTTAAAATTTTTTCAAAATAAACCTTTTTTAAAAGCAAAAACAGTTTTAGATACTATAAATGGTGCTATTACAGATGTTAATATGCTCATAGATACAGGAGGTAGTGATGCACTTTGGCTGTTTGAGCAATCAAAAAAAGAAATACAAACCCCTATTAATCATTTTAATGATATTTTAGGTGAAGGTTTAAGTGGAACTATTTATGGAAACAGAAGCAGAATTCCCAAATTTATGTTAGGTGATTTCGAAATTAAAAATCCAACTGTTTCTTTTCTAGATTCTGTTTCTTCGTCTACTGCAAGAAAATATAAAGATAGAAATGGTAGTATTGGTGGTGGTATTTTAAGTAGGTTTTTAATTTGGGTAGATTATCCTAACAGAAAAATTACGTTTAAGAAAAATGGCTCATTTACTAAGCAGTTTAATTATAATATGAGTGGTTTAGATGTGGCTTATAGTGGTAAAGAATTGGTAAAACAGAAAAAAACACAATCTTTCGAAAAACCATATGGAGAAACTGTAAGTGCAGGTAATTCTATATCTTTAGTTACAAGTTACGAGTATAAACTTAGGCCATCTTATAAAATAAAAAGAGTGGTTAAAAACTCTGTAGCAGATAGAGCAGGCCTAAAAGAAAATGATAAAATAATAAGTTTAAATGGTAGATCTATTCAAAACTTTACCTTGGCAGATATTATTTATAGATTTCAGGAAAAAAATGGAAAAAAAATAAGAATGACCATTTTAAGAAATAATGTAAAAATGAAATTTGTCTTTAGACTTTACAAGAAAATTTAATTAGAAAGTATTATTTTTTAAAACCTTATTTACTGATATACCCTTTAATTTTAATTTTCTTTCTTGGATTTTTTGCATTCGAAAAAATAATAATCTCCTTAGAAAAACCACCTGTGTTAGAAGTATCATAGGCTACAGTAATCGTTGCTTTTTCTCCAGGCATTATTGGTTGTTCTGGTTTTTTTGGGACTGCACAATCGCAAGAAGTTTTAATTTCTTTGATAATTAAAGGTGAACTACCAATGTTTGTAAACTCAAAAATTCGTTTACCATCTGCTCCTTTTTTAATTTTTCCGTAATTAATAATTTCTTTTTCAAACTTGAATTCTTGTGCAGAAATTCCAACAGAAAAAAGGATGGCAACAATAAAAAGAAAACCTTTATACATACTACAAATTTACAGTTTTAAATTGATAAAAAAATCAACCACTAATTTTATTTACAAATCAGAGAGTTGTATTTTTGCGAACTATATATCAAAAAGGATACCAAAGTATGACAATTCCATCTAAATACGATGCAACAAAAGTAGAAGATAAGTGGTATGATTACTGGATGAAAAACAACTATTTTCATTCAACACCAGATGAAAGAGAGCCTTACACTATTGTAATTCCTCCACCAAACGTAACAGGAGTTTTACATATGGGACATATGTTGAATAACACTATTCAAGATGTGTTAATTAGACGTGCACGTTTATTAGGTAAAAATGCTTGTTGGGTTCCTGGAACTGATCACGCATCAATTGCTACAGAAGCAAAAGTGGTTGCAAAATTAAAAGAACAAGGAATTAGCAAAAGCGATTTAACCAGAGAAGAGTTTTTACAACACGCTTTTGATTGGAAAGATGAATATGGAGGGAAAATCTTAGAACAATTAAAAAAACTAGGAGCTTCTTGCGATTGGGAAAGAACCAAATTTACAATGGATCCAGAAATGTCTGAATCTGTAATTAAAGTTTTTGTTGATTTATACAATAAAGGATTGATTTACAGAGGTTATAGAATGGTAAACTGGGATCCTGAAGCTAAAACTACACTTTCTGATGAAGAAGTAATTCACGAAGAAAGACAAGGAAATTTGTATTATTTAGAATACAAAATTGAAGGTTCTGAAGATACTTTAACAATTGCAACAACAAGACCAGAAACAATTTTTGGAGATACTGCAATTTGCATCAACCCAAATGATGAACGTTTTACACATTTAAAAGGAAAGAAAGCAATTGTGCCACTTTGTGATAGAGTAATTCCTATTATTGAAGATGAATATGTTGATTTAGAATTTGGTACAGGTTGTTTAAAAGTAACGCCTGCTCACGATGAGAATGATAAGAATTTAGGAGATAAGCACAACTTAGAAGTAATAGATATTTTTAATGATGATGCTTCTTTAAATTCTTTCGGATTACATTATCAAGGAAAAGACAGATTTGTAGTTCGTAAAGAAATTGCAAAAGAATTGGAAGAAAAAGGAATTTTAGTAAAAACTGAAGTTCATATCAATAAAGTAGGCACATCAGAAAGAACAAAAGCAGTAATTGAACCAAGATTGTCAGATCAATGGTTTTTAAAAATGAAAGATTTAGCTAAACCTGCTATTGATGCTGTTTTAGGGG
>JBGCFX010000183.1:0-7562 GCA_045110395.1 Polaribacter sp. | reverse complement strand
AAGCTGAATCTTTGACAATAGTATTGCTAAAATTACAATCTATAAACTCACATTCTACAAACTGAATATTTGACGCGTGAATACTCTCAAAGTTACAATCTTTAAATGTGCAATTATCAAATTCTCCTTTTTTGATTTTTGTTTTTGAAAAATCTAATTTTGAATATTCTTGACTGTCAAAGTAGTTGTCCATATTTTTATTCAAAAATTCAAAATTTAATATTCAAAGTCCAACCTTGAACTTGAAACCTTAAACTTTGAAACCTCTTAAAGCGCTTTTAAACTTAAATCTAAATTATAAACAGAATGCGTTAATGCACCAGAAGAAATAAAATCGACACCACATTCTGCGTATTTTCTGATGGTTTCTTCATTAATTCCTCCAGAAGACTCTGTTAAACAAACATCACCAATTAAGGCTACTGCTTTTCTAGTATCTTCATAATTAAAATTGTCAATTAAAATTCTGTAAACTCCTGGCACAGAAAGAATTTCTTTGATTTCTTCTAAACTTCTGGCCTCCACAATTATTTTAATATCAAGATTTTTTTCTGCTAAATATTTCTTTGTTTTGGTAATTGCAGCAGTAATTCCTCCAGCAAAATCAATATGATTGTCTTTAATCATAACCATATCATACAACGCAAATCTGTGATTTTCTCCTCCTCCAATTTTTACTGCCCATTTTTCTAAAGCTCTAATTCCTGGAGTAGTTTTTCTGGTATCTAAAACTTTGGTTTTTGTACCTCTTAATAAATCTGCAAAAAAAGCGGTTTTTGTAGCAATTGCAGACATTCTTTGCATTGCATTTAACACCAAACGTTCTGCCATTAAAATAGATTGCGATTTCCCAGAAACGTGAAAAACAATATCTCCATAGTTTACTTTATCACCATCGTTTATAAAAGTTTCTACTTCTAAACTGGCATCTACATAGTTAAAAACTTGTTTTGCAAATTCTACACCTGCAATAATTCCTTCGTCTTTTACCAATAATTTTGCTTTCCCAGTTGCATCAGCAGGAATACAAGAAAGTGAAGTGTGATCTCCATCTCCAATATCTTCTCTAATGGCGTTTTTTATTATTAAATCTAATTCGTTTTGAAATTGTGCTTCTGATATCATAATCCTTTTTATTCTGATGTAAAAATAACATTTTAATTATGAATTACGAATTATCAATTACGTCAATTACGTCAATTAATTCATAATTATACATTCATAATTCGTAATTTTGAACTATGAAAATTAAACTTCTTGCCATTGGTAAAACTGATAATAAAAATTTGATTCAGTTAATTGATGAATATCAAAAACGACTGAAACACTATATAAAGTTCGAATTAGAGATAATTCCGGATATTAAAAATGTAAAGAATTTAAGCGAAGTTCAGCAAAAAGAAAAAGAAGGGCAATTGATTTTATCGAAACTACAAAACACAGACCAGTTGGTGTTATTAGATGATAAAGGAAAAAACTTTACTTCTATTGAGTTTTCTAAATATCTTCAGAAAAAAATGAATTCTGGCATTAAACAATTGGTTTTAGTAATTGGTGGACCTTATGGTTTTTCTGATGCTGTTTATAAAAAATCAAATGGAAAAATATCATTGTCTAAAATGACATTTTCTCATCAAATGATTCGTTTATTTATTGTGGAACAATTATATAGAGGTTTTACAATTTTAAAAAATGAACCTTATCATCATGAATAATAAGCCTAGAGCCCATCCTAACCTTCCCAAAGGGAAGGGAAATCTTTGTGAAAAACTACTCATAATGATTTAAAAAACTAAACTGTAATTTTTAATTTGGATGCTATTTTATAGAGTAAAATAATTTCTAAAAGTTCTAAAGGAAGTAATAAAAACAGGCCAATATCTGCAAGTAATATTATTGCCAATAAAAAACCTGCAATAATTTCTAAAATACCAATTACTGTAAATAAAGTTCCTTCTTTTGTACCTAATTTTAAAATTCCAATTCCAAATAAAATCATTAACACACCAAATAAAACTAATTTTATAATTGTTAAATAATCTAAACTTTCTGCGTAAAAATAAAATGAAAGGATATCGAAAAAACCAAATAATAGCGTTGAAAGAATCATTAGAAAAGCTATTATTTCTAACAAATAGCTTTTATACATATTTGCAACAGCTACAAAACCTCTAAAAAATAAGATAAAAGATACTACTGAAATCATTTTTACAAAAATGTACAAACCATTACTTATAAATTGTTCTTTTTCCTCAAAACGATAATACTCTGTTGCAATTTCAAAAAAGCCAACTATAAAATATACGATTCCAAAAATCCAAGCTAAATTTATAGTTTTAGAAAAATTTGCTTTATTTATTTTTAAAAGTTTATCAAACTTTCCAGAGCTATAAGTTTTCTCAAAAATGGTAGAATAATCAAAACCTAAAACTTCTAAAATAGCTTTTATGGTATAACTTCTTGGAGAAACATCTCCAGCTTCAATTCTCTGAATTGTACGTACGTTAATGTTGCATTGTTCTACCAATTCCTCTTGTGTAAAACCTTTCTGTTTTCTTAACGCTAAAATTTTTTGACCTAATTCTGGCTGTTTCATAATATGTTGTTTTTTAAATTCCATACAATGTTAGTTTAGTAAATTAAGTTGACAAATTTTTTGAGTTCTTTTTAACCCGACATTTTCACGAAAAATCAATGATAACAATACTTTTAGCGTTTTGTAGTTTTTGCAATTTACACGAATTAATTTGTTTTATTTGCTGATTGTTTCATAAATATTCTTTTTTAAATTGATTACATTTGTTAAAAATCAATCTAATTTTAATGAAACTCGTTTTTGCAACCAATAATTTAAACAAACTGAAAGAAGTGCAAGAAATGCTACCTAGCTCGATTAAATTATTGAGTTTAAAAGATATTAATTGTTTTGATGAAGTGGATGAAACTGAAACTACTTTAGAGGGAAACGCAAAATTAAAAGCAAATTACATTACCAAAAAATTTGGTTATAATTGTTTTGCTGATGATACTGGTTTAGAAGTAGAAAGTTTAGATGGAAAACCTGGAGTGTATTCTGCACGTTTTGCTGGAGAGCCTGCTAACTCCGAAAAGAATATGCAAAAATTATTATCTGAATTAGAACATAAAGAAAACAGAAAAGCACAATTTAGAACTGCTATTTGTTTAAATATTGATAAAAAAAAGTTTCTATTTGAAGGTTTTTGCAAAGGAGAAATCTTAAAAGAAAAACAAGGCGAAAAAGGTTTTGGTTATGATCCTATTTTTAAACCAGAAGGTTTTAACCAATCGTTTGCAGAAATGAACTCTGAAGAAAAAAATAAAATTTCCCATAGGGGAATTGCGATTCAGAAATTAGTAACGTTTTTGAATAATTACAAATAAGTTTGTCATTCCTGTGAAAACAGGAATCCATAATAAATCAGAAATTAAACCAATAGATTCCTGCCTACGCAGGAATGACAGGATGAAGCAGAAATCATACACAAAACACTTTATTTTTTTATCAATTTTACTGGTAATTTTATTCTTTTTGAATATCAGTTTAGGTTCTGTTTCAATTCCATTTGAGGATATTTTTAAAACCCTTACAGGAAATAATCCTGCTAAAGAAAGTTGGGAAACTATTATCATTAATTTTCGATTACCAAAAGCAATTACAGCGATTTTGGTAGGTTCTGGCTTGTCTATTTGTGGTTTGCTAATGCAAACTTTATTTAGAAACCCTTTAGCTGGCCCTTTTGTATTAGGTATTTCTTCAGGAGCAAGTTTAGGAGTTGCCTTTTTAATTTTGGGTTCTTCTCTTTTTGGTGGGTTTTTATTAACTAGTTCAGTTTCTAATTGGTCATTAGCAATTGCAGCAAGTTTAGGCGCTTTTTTAGTTTTATCTGCTGTAATTATTGCTGCAAATCGAGTTAGAAATACAATGTCAATTCTAATTATTGGGTTGATGTTTGGCAGTTTAACTGGAGCCATTATTAGTGTTTTGGCTTATTTTTCTGAAGCTGCTCAAATTCAGCAATATTTATTTTGGTCTTTTGGTAGTTTAGGAAATCTTTCTTGGAATGAATTATTGATTTTCTTTATCATTTATATCATTGGAATGTTGGCTACTTTATCAATCATAAAACCATTAAACAGCTTTCTTTTAGGCGAAAATTATGCGAAAAGTTTAGGTATCAATATAAAGAAAAGTAGAAATATTATTTTATTAATTACAAGTCTTTTAACTGGAGTTATTACCGCTTTTTCTGGTCCAATTGCTTTTGTTGGCTTGGCTGTACCTCATATTGCAAGAATGGTATTTTCTACTTCTAATCATAAAATGTTAATTCCTGCTGTTGCTGTAATTGGTGCTATTGTTTTATTAATTTGTGATATAATAGCTCAATTACCAACAAGCGAATTTACACTACCAATAAACGCGATTACATCTTTATTTGGTGCTCCTGTAGTGATTTGGTTATTAATCAGAAAAAAGAAAATATTTGTCTAATTCTAAAAGAAATATCGTTTTAAAAATCGAAAACCTAACAATTGGTTATCATCAAAAGAAGCAAAATACAATTGTTTTTTCAGATATAAATCTATCTTTAAAAAAAGGAAAATTAATTACTGTTTTAGGTAAAAACGGCATTGGAAAATCTACTTTATTAAGAACCATTTCTAAAGTACAAAAACCTATTTCTGGAACTATTTTTTTAAATGATAAAAACCTCGATACCTATACTGAAAAAGAACTTTCTACACAATTAAGTTTGGTTTTAACAGAGCGTTTACCAGAAAGCCAATTAACTGTTTTTGAAATAGTTGCTCTTGGCAGACAACCTTACACAAATTGGATTGATGCACTTTCTGATGAAGACCTTAAAAAAGTAGATGTAGCTATTAAACAAACAGAAATTGAACATTTAAAACACAAGCGTTTTTATGAATTAAGTGATGGACAATTGCAACGTGTTTTAATTGCAAGAGCTTTAGCACAAGACACAGAAGTTATTATTTTAGATGAGCCTACAGCGCATTTAGATATGCATCACACAATCAATATTTTTTCTTTGTTGAAAAAACTAGTTACAGAAACTTCTAAAACCATTATTATTTCTTCTCATGAAGTAAATTTAGCCATAAAATTATCTGATGAAATCGTGGTTTTTACAGATGATAAATGCTTTTCAGGAACTTCAACTGAATTGATAAAAGAAAATGTTTTTGAAGAATTATTTCCAAAAGAACTCATCAACTTTAACAAAACATTGCAACAGTTTGTTATCAACAAAAATTAAATTTGATGCTGCTGTAACTTTTTGTTACATTTGATTAAAATTAGAAAAACATTAAAACATACTTATAATCGATGAAAAAAATACTTTTTCTTGCTGGTACATTTGCTTTTTTAGCTTGTGGTTCTAGCCAAAACGCTTCAAAAAATGACGATGCAAATGTAGATCAAGCTGCAAAATATGCAGCAACAATTACTGCTAAAGACTTAGGAAAACATTTATTTACCTATGCTTCAGACGAATTTGAGGGTAGAGAAACTGGTGAACCTGGACAAAAAAAGGCTGTAGCCTATTTAAAAGATTTTTATGTTTCTCAAAATATTGTATCTCCTTTTGGTGGTGATGATTATTTCCAAGAAGTGCCAGCAGAATGGATTAATAAGAATACAAGAAGAGGAAAATATAAAGATTCTGAAAATGTAGTTGCTTTTATAAAAGGAACAGAAAAACCAGATGAAATTATTGTAATTTCTGCACATTTAGATCATGAAGGTATTAAAAATGGTAAAGTTTATAATGGTGCAGATGATGATGGTTCTGGTACTGTAGCACTTTTAGAAATTGCTGAAGCTTTTAAAATGGCTGCTAAAAATGGAAAGGGTCCAAAACGTTCTATTCTATTTTTACATGTTACAGGAGAGGAAAAAGGATTGTTAGGTTCTAAATATTATACAGACGTAGATCCTTTATTTCCTTTAGCAAATACGGTTTGTAACTTAAATATAGATATGATTGGTAGAATTGATGCAAGGCACAAAGAAGACCCAAATTTTGTATATTTAATTGGTTCTGATAAGTTAAGTACAGAATTACACAACTTATCTGAAGCTGTTAATAAAAAATATATGAATATTAATTTAGATTATAAGTATAATGATGAGAATGATCCTAATCGTTTTTACTACAGATCTGATCATTATAACTTTGCTAAGAATAACGTACCAATTATTTTCTATTTTAATGGTACACACGTAGATTACCACAAACCAACTGATACACCAGACAAAATTAACTACGAATTGTTAGAAAACAGAACACGTTTGGTATTTCATACAGCTTGGAAAGTTGCCAATAAAGAAACTAGAATCATAGCTGATAAAGCAGAACCAAAAAAAGAGGATTCTAAATAATTTTCTTTTAATGATAAATTTAAGAACCACACTTTTAGTGTGGTTTTTTGTTTTTGGTATTTTTACTTATTGATTTTTTGAGTAAAAAATTCTAAATTAGCTAACTTATGATATAAGTATTAAAAATTAGCTTTCATTTAAAACGAACATCGAGAATTGAACAATATTAAGACTAAACTTCAAGAAGTATATTTTCCATTTTTAATAGTTTCGATAGGAACAATTCTTTTTTACAATATTTTTCGTTGGACTTTAGATATTAAACTCGGGATTTTACCTTTAAAGGAAAACTTATTGAATTTTTGGATTCCTTTTGCTCTTCCCTGGATTCCAACACTTATTTGGCTACGAAGAAGAATTCGAATTTTAAATGTCAGAGGCAAAAGAGATAATGGATATTTTGGATATCAATTTGTTATGGCAGCAGCAATGGCTGTCCCAATAATTATAAGTCAAAACTACATTGAGAAAAGTTCTTTTGACTTGAACGAGATATCATCAATCTCAAAAATAAAAGAATTAAAAAATGAAAAATATTTCAAAATAACTTCATTTGATATTGACCATAATTCAAGTCTTCCTTATGTAACTGCAAGAACTTCTGGGAGAAATAATGATAATTTGAATTTTTACTTATATATCGCTTGTCCTTTCGAAAATACAAATTCAATTTGGTATGGAGTTGAGTATAAAAAAAATGTAAGCAACAGAATTAATGAACAAAGGAAAGATTCAGAATATAGAACCTTTATAAACAAATCCGAACAAGATTTTAAAACCTATAATTTTCAAGATGTAGAATATTTTGAACGACTTGGATATTCTGATGACAGAGATGGTTATATAGAAGCTATAAAAGAAAAGAATATCAATTTGACCGAAAAGGAACAAATAATACTTATTCCAAAGAAAGATGTTTTTAATGAAAGACTTGGCAATTCTTTCCCTTGGATTTTTGGCTCTTTTGGGATTGGAGCTTTTATTCTATTATTAATGGTGCTAATTCCAAAAATTGATAAAAAGGAATTAAACGATTTCAAAAAAAATAAACCATTAAAAGAAGATGATTTAAAAGACATATTAGGTTTTTTAAATCCAATGGGAGAAAGTAAAGCAACTGCAATTTTATTAC
>JBGCFX010000182.1:0-5762 GCA_045110395.1 Polaribacter sp. | reverse complement strand
ATTTGTCTGTTAAATCTTTATACGAAATCTTCATTTTTAGTTTTCTAGGCTCATTTACAATATCATACCCTAAAACGTAAGATTCGTTTGCATACCTTTCCCAAATTACTTTCCAAGCATTGATATAGGTTTTGTGCATTTTATCATTCTTATTCTCCCAAATATCCTCCCATTTTAATTTATCTACGCCATAAACTGTCATTTTAAAAACCGTTTTAATTCCGTGATTTTTACCTAAACCTACTAAAGTATCTAGTTTTTTTAAATAGTTGGGCTCTAGTTTTCCACCAGGAAAAGTGCTCAACTTTCCTAATTCTAAACGCACTACTTGTGTATTGGCTCCCATTCTTACTTGTCTTGCATAATCATCGCTATTAAAAAAGGTTTCTCCTTTATGGTCGTTTGTGTTAATTACAAAACCTCTGGGAATAATGTGTTTGCCTAATTCGTCTCTTAAACCGTGTTTTATTTGAGAAAAACTGTTTATAGCAAAACTTATACATACTATTTTGAGAAAGATACTTTTCATTTGAAAGGAATTTTAATTAATTTGGATTTTTTACGGTAACAACTTCACTTGATTCATAACCAATTCTATGAGATTTTACTAACAAAGTTTGATTTGTTTCTAAAGTAATTGGTTCTGTATATATTTGCCAACTGATGGCTTTTGGATTTATTTTATAACCAATAGAAGCGCCTTTTGTTGCTGATGATATTGTTGCTTTACCATCTGTAAAAATTACTTTTGGTGCTGCTGTTTTTGGCTTATTTTCTTTACCATTCCATAATTTTGCAACCAACTCTTTTTCTGGCAAACTTGGGTTGTCACCAATTTGGGTAAGCCACCTGTCCATTTCTGCACTTAATTCTGTTAGCTTATTTTTATATTTAGGATTATCTGCAAGATTATTCAACTCAAAAGGATCGTTTATACAATCAAACAATTCTTCTTTCTGCTTTTTTTCTCTAAACCATTGCTTTTGAATATCATTTAACTTTCCTTCATTATTCAACTTTAATAATTCTTGCATTGATGGAATTTTCTCTCTGTAAGTGATTGGTAAATAATAACCCTGTTCTGGTCTGTAGTTTCTAATATACTTAAACTGTTTATCTTTTACTGCTCTAATTACATCTGTAAAACCATCAAAACGATCAGCAGCAGCATAAATATATTTTCTTGGTTTTTCTGTTTGTTGTTTACCTAAAAAAGCTTGACCTTGCATATATTGTTTTGGTTTTTTGTTAATTAAAGAAAGTAACGTTGGTGCAAAATCTACAAAACTAATTAGTTGATTAAATTTTGTTCCTGCATTCATTTTTTCAGGAAAACGAATAATCATTGGTGTATTTAAACCAGAATCGTAAATCAGTCTCTTTTCTCTTGGTAAAGGACCTCCATGATCGCCATAAAACATAATAATAGTATTTTCTAACAAACCATCGTCTTCTAATTGTTTTAAAACTGCACCCACTTGCTTGTCCATTTCTGCAATATTGTTGTACATTTTCCATAAATCTCTTTGGGTAACATCGTTATCAACTAAATAAGGAGGCACTTTAAATTTAGTGTCTTTTGGAATATGAACTGGAGTTTCAGCCTCTGTCATTCTGTTTTTAGCGTGCGATTTTCCAAAGCCTTTCCACTTATAATTTCTATCTCCAGATTTGTAATGTCTCGTTTCAATTTCTCTAAACCCATAAGGCTCAAACAAACCAGATTCGTGTGTTTCTGTAAAATTTACTACTGCAAAAAACGGTTGATCTTTGGCTCTATTTCTCCAATGTGCATAAGGACTGCTTTCATCCCAAGCTGTTACAGGTGTTTTAAATTGATAATCTTGTTTGTAATTATTGGTGCAATAATATCCATTCATTCGCATCAATTCGCTAATCATTTTTACTTCTGATGGAGGAACAGCATCGTATTTTGGCACACCTGTAACTTCGCTATAAGAAGTGGTTCTCATATGGTTTGCGCCAATACTTGATGGATACATTCCTGTAGCAATTGCTGCTCTACTTGGTGCACAAACGCCTGAGGTCGAATACAAATTAGAAAAAATTACGCCTTCATTTGCCAATCTTGTTAAGTTGGGTGTTGCAACTGTATTATCGCCAAAAGGTGGAATATAAGCACCCATATCTTCTGTAACTAACCAAAGAATGTTAAGTGGTTTTTGTGTGTTTTTTTGAGTTTCTTTTTTAGTTGTTTGGCAAGAACAGAAAACAACAAAACAGAAAAAAAGAGTTGTATAAATTGTTGATTTAATAAATTTCATTTGATTGAATTATGGATACTTTCAAAAGTATACTAAACACTATTTAAAAGAATCCTGTACTGTTCTGAAATAACAGGTTAGCACAGGTCACATTATTTTTTTTATTATATTAATTATAATATTCTAAATTGTCAAAAAAATCTAAAAATGAAAAAAACATATTTTTCCATATTCATTTAACTCTTAGCTTCAAATTTCATATTCGCTCAAAAAATCAATCCACCAAAAGGTAGAATTGCAGTGGTTGCTGATGGAAATTCTCCTGATCCTGATGATTTAGGTGGAACTGCTGTAACTTTAGCGTTGTTGCAATCTGCTGGTTTAGCAGACAGATTAGTACATTATTCTCATAGTTGTGATTTAGTTAGAGATGACAGAATTTCTGAAAAAGCAGAAAAAGAACGTCATCATTTAATGCAATTGGCTTGTGATATGACTGCAAGACGTTGGAAAGGTTTTGAAAACTTGACTTTTTACGACGCCATTTGGCAAAAAGAGGCAACAATTAACGATTTATGTTGGGCAATAAATGCATCAACAAAAGATGATCCTTTATGGATTATTGAAGCTGGAGAACCTGATATTATTGGAATGGCTTTGCAAAAAACGCCTAAAGAAAAACACAAATTTGTAAAAGTAATTACACATCACCCTGCAAATGATAATGCTGGCGATTTTTACAAATGGCAACAAATTTTAGATTTTGGAATTGAAGAAGTTCGTATTCCTGATCAGAATATTAAATTAAAAGTTCCTATTGCAGAATGGGATTGGGCTAAAAACCATAAAGACCCTAGGATTCAATTGGTTTGGAGTTTTGGTAAAATGGCTGAAGTAGATAACATTGTAAAATTCCAAAAAGGAAAATGGGATTGTTCTGATGCTGGTATGGTTTTATATTGGATTACTGGTGCCAATGTAAACAAAGGTTTAAAACAAGGAACTGTGGAAAATGTAAAAAATATTTTATTAAAATACATTGACAATAATCCTGAAAAAAAGATTATCAAAAAGAAGAAAAAGAAAAAATAAAAACTATAACAAAGGTCGATTTAATTAGAATTCATATTTTTTTGAAACTCTCTTAACATGCCTTTTAATTTTGCTAAGTAATCATTAGGGAATCTAGCACTTTTAGCAACCTCTAAAGTCTTATTTATATAATAAAGTGCTTTTCCTTTTTCTTTTAATAGAAAATAAGACATTGCTAAAGACTCACCAGCAGCTACTTGAATTTGTACATCAGACCTAAAATTTATCAATGCTCTTTCACTAAATTCTCTAGCTTGTTTAGGGTTTCTTATTTTTTTATCTGGACAATTAACTAAAAAAGTAGCATATCCTTCTTGAAGATTTGGGTTATTGGGAGAAGATTTTAAAGCGGTTTCATATAAATCTACCAATTTTGGCCACATTTTGTTTTTTTTATAATAATCTACCAAATAATTAACTATAAACGCTTGATCTGGAACATCTTTAAATGCACGCTCATAATACATTACAATCTTTTTTGTGTCTCCATTTTTCTTTGCTATAATTCCGTTAAATACATTTATACGTGGGTTTTTGGGGTCTATTTTTTTTAACTTTAATAAATATTTCTTTGCATTTAGTATGTCATCATTTTGAAGTGATAAAGCTGTTGCTCCAACAATTGCAGCAGGATTTTTAGGATATTGCTTTAACAAATCATCCATTATCTCAAAAGCTTTCTCTTTCTCTCCTAATCTTTCAAAAAATATTCCTGCTAATCTAGATCTAGTTTCCGGTTTTTCATTTTTAATTTTTTCAGCAGCTATAAAATATCTTTTTGCTGCACTTTTTAATCCTGAATTTGACAATCCCTTTCCTACATCTTCTAACTCTTTATAATCCTTTTTAAAACCCTCTAAATGTTTGTCTAAATAAGGCAATGTTCTTCTTGCCATATTCATAGATAAATAAAGTCTAAGAGTTTTAGACAGTACATATTTACTTTCTAGAGTATTTCTTAATCCCAAATCTACCAACTCCAAACCCCAAGCTAAATTACTACTTCTAATAGCATCTTCAATTTGTTTTAATAAATAGGTTTCTGACCTGGAATGATAGCTTAATTCATCTAACAAAATATCTGGAGGTGAAGTATAATCTTCTAAATCTTTAGATCTGTCAGAATAATAGGCACTCAGTTTCCTATCTCCTTTTTCTGCATAAATGATACTTAATTGTTTGTATGCTGGCCCAAATGACTTATCACTATCAATTAATGCTTTTAGTTTTTTTATTGCCAAATCTACTTTACCAGAACTAGCATAAAGATTTGCCAATTCTAAACGAGTATAAACTGAAAGTGGAAAGTAAGATGTTCTTTTCGTGTTTTTTAGTACAAAAAATTTCCTATCTATTCCAGAAAGTCTTTTAAATATTTTCTCAAATTTTGTGATCTCACCTATTTGTTTATGAGCCTCTGCTTTGTAATACAATGCCATAAAGTTATTAGGTTGTATATCTAAAACATTGTTAAAATACTTAATTGTGTTTTCAGAATCACTAAGTTCTCTTTTTAAGCATCCTAAATAATAACTCCATTTCCACTTTTTTGAATCACGTTCTATTGCTAATTGATAACAGACTTCTGCTTCTTTAAAATAATTATTAGCATGATAAACCATACCTAAATCCCCCAAATTAGCCACAGATGGATTTTTTAGAGTCTTAGCATTTACATTTTTAATATGTTTTTGGAATGATTCTGGAGTCTGATTTACCTCTGGAATAGCTGGTAACTTATTTGCAAATTGACCATCAATATAGTTATTGATTAAAAAATAGGATACAACTAAACCTATAACAACTATGGGCGATATATTAAGAAGTCTATTTTTTGTATTCATTACAATTAAATTTATTTGCTAAAATAAGAAAAACCTAGATGAGCATCAATAAAAACAAAGTTTTATCGCTACTAAATTTTTAAATTTACTTACTTTAGTGCCAGTATTTTCGAAAATGAAATTCTGTGTTAAATACTCCTATAAAAAACGTTTATTTTTTACTTTTAATTGTTGCTTCTTTGGTTTTAGGGTGTAAAAATTCTAAAGAAAAAAATATACAAAAAGGAAAAGAGTTATTCACTTCTGTTGGTTGTGCAACCTGTCATTCTTTATCTACAGAAAAACTTTATGGTCCACCTTTACATATCATTTTAGGTACTAAAATTAAAGTAGTTAGAAACAGTAAAGAATATGCTATTTTAATAGATAGAGACTACATTAAAAAATCTATTATAGATCCAGATTACGAAAAACCGATATTATTTAAGAGTAAAAAAATGCCAAAACCTAGTCTTACAAATTTAGAAGTTGACTGTATAACTGATTACATCATAAGCATTAACAATAAAATTACGGAATAAGAATTATGTTAAAAAACAAAAAATACTCTATACCCATAAGTTTACATTCAAAAAAAATGATATTTCAAAAAAAATACAAG
>JBGCFX010000181.1:0-16472 GCA_045110395.1 Polaribacter sp. | reverse complement strand
TGTATGACCAGTTCTTCTTAAAACCCCACCTTCCTTAGGTCTTAAAGGAAAAATATGTCCTGGTCTTGCTAAATCGTAAGGTTTTGTTGTTTTTTCTATTAATGCTTTGATGGTTAATGCTCTATCTGAAGCAGAAATTCCTGTGGTAACTCCTTTGCCACGTAAATCTACAGAAACTGTAAAAGCTGTTTCCATAGGATCTGTGTTGTTGTTTACCATCATTCCTAACTCTAATTCTTTACAACGATTTTCGGTTAATGGCGCACAAATTAAACCACGTCCGTGAGTTGCCATAAAATTAATCATTTCTGGGGTCACTTTTTCTGCTGCAGCTAAAAAATCGCCTTCATTTTCTCTATTTTCATCATCTACAACAATAATAATTTTACCATTTCTAATATCTTCTATAGCTTCAGAAATAGTATGTAATTGTACTTTTTTTTGATTTTTTATTGATGTCATAAATTTGATTCCTTTTTAGAAAAAACGCGTTTAAATACTTTTATAATCGGTTGTATAAAGTTATCTATATTAAAGATACCTTTATCTTTTGTGGCTCTTATGGTAAGTAAAATACCTAATGGTACCATAATTATGGCAGCAATCCAAGAACCTAACATTGCAGAAATAGTGCTTTCTTCTGCCAAATTTTTACCAAATGTATTACTAAAAAAGTAGATTACATAAATGGCAATTGCTATAATCATAGGCAAACCAAAACCTCCTTTTCTTATAATAGAACCAAGTGGAGCACCTATAAAAAATAAAATTAAACAGGATAATGAAAATGCAATTCTATTGTAGTATTCTGTGTCATAAAAGTTTAAAACTTTACGAGTCCACTTTAAACTTTTAATATTGTTATTTATTGCACTTAAAACTCTGCTGGTTTTTGTGCTTGCTGAGTTTAAAATAGATACTTTTTCTTTTAATAAAAAATTGTCTAAAACAATGTTTTCTAAATTTTTAGGAACTAAAGAATCTGGGTATTTATATAGTTCTTTTGCATAAGTAGTAGTGTATAAATTTTTTGAACGTAATTCTAATAGTTCATCATAACTAGATTTTAAGTAAGGTATTGTGTCTTTTAATTGTTTGACACTAAACATTCTGTAGTTATTTTTTACTTGTTCTTTGTCTAAATCTACATCTACAACAGAAGATATATCTATATTAAATTCATATTCTTTAAAAATAGCATTAGAGGCTGCCATACTTTCTCTTTTTTTAGAGGTTTTAGCAGATTTGTAGTGTTCTTCATAATAATAACCATCATATAACACAAAAGTCATATATCTACTTCCTTCTTCTGAGATAATTTTGCCTCTTTTTGCTGTAATTACTTTTTCATTGCCTCTGTTTCCTGTTAAATCGTATATCAATACTTTTTTTAGTAAATTTTCTTCCTCTCCATATTTTTCATCAAATTTTATTTGATAACCTGGAATATCGCTATTAAAACTTCCAGGAACTAATGCTAATGCTGGTTTTTTCTTTTTGATATTCAAATATAAATTCGATTGTTTTAACATTGCATAAGGATATACATTGTTTAAAAACAAAAAATTGATTCCGCTTAAAAAAACGGTTAAAATAACCAATGGTCTTACCAAGCGTTGCAACGAAATTCCTGCAGATTTAGCTGCTGCAAATTCGTAGTTTTCACCTAAGTTCCCTAAAGTCATTATAGATGATAGCAAAACAGCTATAGGTAGTGCTTGAGGTGTAATAATTAATGTAGTATAATATAAAAATTTTAAGATAAAGGGTACACTAATACCTTTACCAGCAATATTCTCGAAAGTTTGCCATAAAACCTGCATTACTAATACAAATAGTATTATTAAAAAGGTTGCCACAAAAGGTCTTAAAAAGGATTTTAAGATGTATTTATCTAAAATTTTCACTTAAAATAATATAAGTAACAAAAATAGCATCTTAATAATTAAGATGCTACTAATTTTCTGTTAATTGGAAAAAAGTTAGTCTATCGTGTATTTTAACTTTTTATATTTTTCTTTATCAAAAGAAAAGAAACTGTTTGCTAATTCTTGGTTACTTTTAAATTGGGTAATTGTAAAGGTAGTTTTAGAACTATTTGAACCTGTTTGAATCAACTTATAAATGTGCTTTGTTTTTGCATCTATTGCCAACTCTACTTTTACAATATCAGAATTACTATCTATAGGATTTAAAGTTACAAACTGAATTTTACGCCCATTCAAGTTTTTTAATTTACCCATTGTAAAAGTATAGCCTTCTTTGTAAAATGTTAATAATTTTGATGGATAAATAAAACCATCATCACCACTCATATCTCCTTCTGTAATAGATATTTCTTTTTCATCATTATTAATAACATATAATTTTTTACCATCAAAAATAAAATTGTTTCCTAAATAATTAAGGTTGTATTTTTCTTTTTGAATGGTTATTTGTCCTCTAATTGGTGGCTCATCACCTTCTTTTATTCCTGCATCTTCATTACTTAAAGTCTGGCTAAAATTGATAGACATATTTTTATAAGCACCCATTTTTGTGGAAACTTCATCTAAAATAGATTTTGCTTTTTCAGAATTTTGAGAATATGCAATTGTTGATATAAATAAACTTAAAAATAAGATTCCTATTTTTTTCATTCTAATTATTTTTTTCATTTTCTAATAATTGTTCTAAGGCAATAAAATCAGGTACTAAAACTTGTCTAGCTTTACTACCTTCAAAACCGCCAACAATACCAGCAGCTTCTAACTGATCTATTAATCTACCAGCTCTATTATAGCCTAATTTTAATTTTCTTTGCAACAGAGAAGCTGATCCTTGTTGTGCAGTTACAATAATTTCTGCTGCTTCTTTAAAGAGTTTATCTCTGTCTGCAATATCAATATCAATACTTGTGCCACTTTCGTCATCTACATATTCTGGTAATTGATAGGCTTCTGCATACGCTTTTTGAGACCCAATAAAATCTGTAATTTTCTCTACTTCTGGTGTATCTACAAATGCACATTGTATTCTACTTAAAGTGTTTCCTGCAGTATATAATAAATCTCCACGACCAATTAATTGATCTGCACCACCTGCATCTAAAATGGTTCTAGAATCTATTTTTGAGGTAACTCTAAATGCAATTCTTGCTGGGAAGTTTGCTTTAATAATACCTGTAATTACGTTTACAGAAGGCCTTTGTGTTGCTACAATTAAGTGAATACCAATTGCTCTTGCTAATTGCGCTAAACGTGCAATTGGTGTTTCTACTTCTTTACCTGCAGTCATAATTAAATCTGCAAATTCATCAATTACCAAAACAATGTAAGGTAAAAATTGATGCCCATCATTAGGATTTAATTTACGTTGTTTAAATTTTGTATTGTATTCTTTAATATTACGAACCATTGCTGCTTTTAACAAATCGTAACGATTGTCCATTTCTATACAAAGCGAATTTAAAGTATGAACAACTTTAGTAGTATCTGTAATAATAGCGTCTTCTGAATCTGGTAGTTTTGCTAAATAATGACGCTCTATTTTGTTGAATAAAGTCAATTCTACTTTCTTAGGATCTACTAATATAAATTTGACTTCTGCAGGGTGTTTTTTATATAAAAGTGATGTTAAAACTGCATTTAAGCCAACAGATTTTCCTTGCCCAGTTGCACCAGCCATTAGTAAGTGAGGCATTTTAGCTAAATCTACCACAAAGGTTTCGTTAGAAATTGTTTTACCCAAAGCAATTGGTAATTCCATTTTAGATTCTTGAAATTTCTTAGAAGAAATTGCAGAATGCATAGAAACTATGGTCGATTTTTTATTAGGTACTTCTATACCAATTGTACCTTTTCCTGGAATAGGAGCAATAATTCTAATACCCAAAGCAGCCAAAGAAAGAGCAATGTCATCTTCTAAGTTTTTAATTTTTGATATTCTAATTCCTGCTTCTGGTACAATTTCATACAGGGTAATTGTTGGCCCAACAGTTGCTTTTATTTCTGCAATACCAATTTTATAATTTTTTAGGGTTTCTACAATTTTATCTTTGTTGGCTTCTAACTCTTGTGGATCTATAGAAATACTTTCATTGTATTGTTTCAATAAATTAAAAGTTGGAAATTTAAAATTAGACAATTCTAAAGTTGGGTCAAACTCGCCAAAATCTTTTAATATTTTATCTGATAAATTTTCTGTAGAATGTTCTTCATCTCTAGCAATGGCAACATCTATTTCTACTTCTGGTTCATCAACTTTTTCTTCTAAAATAGGATCAGGAGTTTTTAAAACAGGTTCTAAATTTTCTTCAACTTTTAAAGTGAGTTCTTCTTTTTTATCGTTTACATCAGAATGTTTAGAAATGGTAGGTTTTAAATTTTCAACAGAAAGTTCGAATTCTGATTTTTCTTTTTCATCAGATTTTACTGAAACTTGCTTTGCAATTTCTTCTAGATCAACTTTAGCTACTTCAGTATCTAAAATCTCATTTTCTGCTTCAACTAATTTTTTTGCTTTTCGTTCTTCTCTTTTAACCTTTAATTGATCTATAAATTTATCAAAAGTAACTTTGTATCTTAAAACTAAATAGACAATCAGAAAAAATAGTAACCCAATTGCGATTCCTAAATTACCTGTGTAATTTTCTGCATAATCATTAATTTCATAACCAATTGTACCTGATAAAAAAGTATATTTTTTTTGTAAAAAACCAGTAGTAACAGAAACCCAAAGCATTGCTAAAAGAGTCCAGTTCCATGAAATAATTATTTTTGATAGTTTCTTTTTTAAGATGATATAAGCACCCGTTAAAAAAAGTTGAAAAGCAATTAAAAAAGCGCCAATACCAAAACCTTTATAGATAAAAAAATGACTTAAATTTGCGCCAATTTTACCCAACAAATTCTTACTTCTAACAGTTTTATCAGATAATTCTGTAATTGTGCTTTGATCTTCTTGCCAATTAAAGAAAAAAGAAATAAAAGCAACAAAAAGAAAAACAGCAAATAAAATTAAGAAAGTTCCTAAAATTGTTTGTGTTTGTCTTGTTTTTAAAAGTGCAAAAATACTCGGTTTTTTTTCCGAAGAATTTACTGTTTTTGTAGTGCTTGTTTTCTTTTTAGTCATTAATAATTTTAGTCTGTTTTAATAGTAAATATACATATTTGCTTAAAATAATAAAGCTATTTTCGGAATGTAGATAAAACCAGCTACAATTAAAGAAACAATTCCTGCAAAAGTAGGAGCACCAGCTGCAATGTCTTTTATAAATCCTATTTTTTTATGAAAATCTGGATGTATAAAATCTGCGACTTCTTCTATGGCTGTATTTGCAGCTTCTGCAACTAAAACCATCCCAATTGATAAAAATTGAAGCATCCATTCTATATTAGAAATATCAAAATAAAAACCTAATATAGTAGCAATAAAAGCAACAAATAGTTGTGCTTTAATACTATCTTCAGTAGTCATTAAAAGCCACATACCTCTAAATGCAAATTTTAAACTACGAAGTCTTCCTCTTAAAAAACCATCATTAGGATTTTTCATATTCTATAATGCGTTTATAGCAGCTTCGTAATTTGGCTCATCTACAATTTCAGAAACTTGTTCTGTGTAAGATACATTTCCATTTTCATCAATAATAACAATTGCTCTAGAGTGTAAATGTGCTAAAGGACCGTTAGAAATTTCTAATTCATAAGATTTCCCGAAATTTCCATCAGCAAAATCAGATAGCATTATTACATTTTCAATGCCTTCTGCACCACAAAAACGAGCTTGTGCAAATGGTAAATCTTTAGAAATACATAGAACTACTGTATTTTCTAAATCTGCTGCTTTCTTATTAAATTCTCTTACAGAAGTAGCACAAGTACCAGTATCAATACTAGGAAAAATATTTAAAATTACTTTTTTACCAGAAAAATCCGATAAATTTTTATGTGATAAATCTACAGCTGTTAGTGAAAAGTTAGGAGCTTTAGAACCAACTTTTGGTAAATTTCCTATCGTATTTATTGCATTTCCTTTTAAAGTGATATCTGCCATTTTTTCTAAATTTAAGTGAATTTCAAAAATACATTATTTACATTAAATTAAACAGTTTCTCTTTTATTAATATTGTTCAAATTTTATAAATATCTTCGCAAACTATAAAAATGAATCTTAATTGAACATTTCTCAGTACACATCAGAATTCAAATATAATTGGCAACTAGCAGCACCAGTAATGTTAGGAATGTTAGGACATACTTTTGTCAGTTTTATAGACAATATTATGGTTGGGCAATTGGGTACTGCAGAATTAGCTGCAGTTTCTTTGGGTAACAGTTTTATGTTTATTGCAATGTCTATTGGTATTGGTTTTTCTACAGCAATTACGCCATTAATTGCAGAAGCAGATTCTTCTAACAATTTACAACAAGCAAGATCTACCTATAAAAGTGGCTTGTTTTTATGTACAACTTTAGGTATTATTTTGTTTTTAGGAATTTATTTTTCTAAACCTTTAATGTATTTGATGAAACAGCCAAAAGAGGTTGTAGAATTGGCAATTCCTTATTTAGACTTGGTGGCTTTTTCTTTAATTCCGTTAGTTATTTTTCAGGCAATTAAACAATTTAGTGATGGAATGTCTATGACTAAATACCCAATGTATGCTACTTTATTGGCAAATATTGTGAATATAATTTTAAACTATATTTTAATTTTTGGGAAATTCGGATTTCCAGAAATGGGCATAGTAGGAGCAGCTTATGGTACTTTAGCTTCAAGAATAATAATGGTTATTTACCTTTGGTTAAAATTAAGATATAAAAAACGTTCTGCCCAAATAGTAAAAGATATTAAAATTTTTGTTTTAGATTTTTTGATGATAAAAAAAATCATCAATTTAGGTTCTTTGAGTGCTATGCAAATGTTTTTTGTAGTCGCTATTTTTACAGCTGCAATTTGGCTGAGTGGTTTGTTGGGTAAAAATCCGCAAGCAGCCAATCAAATAGCATTAAATTTATCTTCTATGACATTTATGGTTGCTATGGGATTAAGTGTTGCATCTATGATTAGAGTAGGAAATCAGAAAGGATTACAGAATTATAAAGAGTTGCGTAGA
Organism: Polaribacter sp.; assembly: GCA_045110395.1. Classification (GTDB taxonomy): domain Bacteria; phylum Bacteroidota; class Bacteroidia; order Flavobacteriales; family Flavobacteriaceae; genus Polaribacter. Next base: position 9,373 of record JBGCFX010000181.1, on the reverse strand, counting down.
ATTGCATTTTCTATCTTTTTATTAGGGATTATTTTAGCAGTTTTCTTTGCATTATTGTTCTTTATTTTTCATAAAAGTCTGCCAAATATTTATGTAGATTTGAATGATGCTACTAATTATGTAGACAATATGGAAGTTGTTTCTATTGCAGCAAACTTATTATTAGCAGCAGCATTTTTCCAAATTTCCGATAGTATTCAAGTTGTTGTTTTAGGAGCTTTACGTGGTTTACAAGATGTTAAAATCCCTACAATTTTAACGTTTGTTTCTTATTGGGTAGTAGGTTTTCCTGTTTCTTATTTCTTAGGGAAAGAAGAAATGTATGGTAGCTTTGGCATTTGGTTGGGTTTACTTGCAGGATTAACAACAGCTTCTATTTTGCTGTTTATCAGATTTAATTCATTAACTTTAAAATTGATAAAGGAAAAAGAGAATAAATAATTTTCAGGATTGGGTTTTGATCCCATATCATAAAAACTAAAAAATGAACTTACCAAAATTTTTATTAGCAGATAACAGTAATTCACCAGATGATATTTTTGTATTGCATACAGAATTTCCTCGTTTTATGATTAATTTAAAAGATGATGAAATTGAATGGTTTGAAGATTTATCTGGAGAAAACGAAGAAGATATTGCTACAGAATTGGCAGTTTTAATGGATAAAGCTGGCGAATTTTATGATGAAGAGATGAAAAGTTACGAATAGTTTATCATCTTTTACAAACTTCACATTTTGATCTTTCTAAAACTACTTTGAGTTTTAAAATTTATTATTTTTAAAAGGTTAACAGTTATTCTTAAATTTGTGTTAAACTCATTTTTGCTTGTAACTTATATACAAACTTATCGTCATATAAGGGAAATATAAAAACAATTACAATGAGTAAAAATAATATAGAAAAATCACAAAAGAATACTTCAGTAGAAATTATTCAATCTAAAAGAACCACTTGGAACACAAGGAGAAAGTATAACTATAAATACATTACTACTGTATTTTAGTTATTAGTTAGTTTTTAATAGTTGATTAAAGGTCAAGAATTTTATTCTTGGCCTTTTTTTGTTTAATTTTTTACAGGAATTTTATCTCTATTAATTTTGCCTTTCTTTAAAGCCTTGTAACTTTCATAACAATCTAAAATTGCTTCAATCATTTGTAAATCAGATGCTTTTTTAATAAAATACTCAGAATAATTACAGTCTGTTAAAAGCTCAGTTAACTCTTGTCTGTCCATTTGAAGATATTCCATCATTACTTCTCTGTCAAACTTACCAGCTAGCATTTTTCTTAAATTATCTTCTTTCTTCAATTTTTTTAATTTCTTAAGTTGATTGGGTTTTTTGCCAAAAAGGTTATATAAGAAATCTACAGGTTGAAACAATGCTGCAATAGGAGAGGAGAAGTTTTTTCCTCTAGGTTTCCCAACTTCATAGGTTTGAGGTAAACCATTAATTTTAATTCTTGTAAATCTGTCTTTAGGTACCATTTTAATATCGACCTCTAAAACCCCAATTAATTGAGTAGATTTAATAACGACTTCTTTAATTTCTTCGGGTTTTTCGTACAAGGCAATTAATAATTCATTTCCTTTTAGTAAATCGTTTGTAATTTTAAGTTTTATGGATGAAAACCCTAAATATGAAACTAGAATTGTATCATTTACCTTGGTTGGTAATTCAAAAAAACCTTTATCATCTGTAATGGTTCCTCTTACTGTATTTAAGTTTAAAACGTGTGCAGCACTTAGAGGTTTTTTATTCTCTGCATGAATAATCTGACCTTTTAAATTTCTTACTTGTAAAGAATCTTTTTGAGAAAAAAGACTTAATGAAATAAGAAAACAGATGGTAAATAGAATTTTTTGCATAAAGCGAAATTAATAATAATAACTTTTACAAAGGTTAATTATTTGTGAAACAATTAAATGAAAATTTATAGAAAAAGAGAAGCTTTCAAAATGTGCGCACGAGAAGATTCGAACTTCCACGTTCTTGCGAACACAGCCCCCTCAAGGCTGCGCGTCTACCAATTTCGCCACGTGCGCATTTTGTAAAAATAAAAAAGTTAAGTTTAAAACTTAACTTTTTTTGTGACTGGGCTGGGGCTCGAACCCAGGACCCTCTCCTTAAAAGGGAGATGCTCTACCAACTGAGCTACCAAGTCTTTTTTTTTATGGTTTGCAAATATAATATCAATCATTGGAATTATACAGAATAAAATGAATAATTTTTGACCATATTTGCACAAAATCTTTACAAAATGAAAATTGTATTATTAGGGTATATGGCTTCAGGTAAATCTACCATAGGTAAAAAATTAGCTAAGTGTTTATCTAAGAAGTTTATAGATTTAGATGATTATATTATTGAGAAAGAAAAGATGTCTATTTCTGAGATATTTAAAAATAGAGGTGAAGTTTATTTTCGATTAGCAGAAAATAAATATTTAAAAGAAATCCTTTCTAAAAAAGAAGATTTAATTCTTGCTTTGGGAGGTGGTACTCCTTGTTATGCTAATAATATGGAAATTATTAACAAAGAAAATGTGACTTCTATTTATTTAGAAGGAAGCACAGCAACTATGATAGAAAGGTTGATTAGAAAAAAAAGTAAAAGACCTTTAATAGCCTCTTTAGATGATTCAAAAATTCCAGAATTTGTAGCCAAACACCTTTTTGAAAGAAGACCATTTTATGAGCAAGCTAAAATTAAAGTAAAAATTGACAACAAAAAGAAAAAAGAAGTTGCTAAAGAATTAGAGGGAATGCTAAGCTAAATAAGCAACAGCATCATTTTTAGAAAATTCTACTTGAATATGCTCTTTTATAGATGTAGACAAAGAAATGCCTTTAAAATCTGCTTTAACAGGATATTTTTTATGATTTCTATTTACTAATACAGCTGTTTTAAATTTCTTTAAAGGAACTTCTAAAAAGTGTTTTATCCCATAAATTAAAGTTGTGCCAGAGTTTAAAACATCATCAACTAAAACTAGAGGCTTGTTTTTATAAGCATCAGAAGACAAAGAAGTTGTAACTGGTTTTAGTGGTTTTTTCTTATCAATAATAACCTCACAAATTGTAACTTTTAAAGAAGATATTTCTTTTAGAACTGCTACTATTTTTTCTGCAAAAGTAAAACCATTGCCAACAATGCCAGCAATAATTACTTCTTTTTCAGAAGCATTAGTTTCGTAAATTTGATATGCAATTCTTTTTATTTTTTGTTCTATTTCAGATTTATTTAAAATAATATTTCCTTTAGTTGTCATATTTCTTCTGTTGTGTCTTCTTGATAATCGTCTATATCTCTTCTGTCTTTCTTTGTTGGTCTTCCTGCACCTTTTTTTCTGTAATAATCTTTTGCAAATTTTAAAAGCTCATTTTTTTCAAAAGCTTCTTTAGGAGTCATATCTTTTCTATATAAATCTACCAATTTTGCACCAACTCTGCTTTCTGGTAAATCTAAAACTTTTATTTTATAATTAATTTGATTTTTTCTAACAAGAATCATTTCATCGCCAAAAACCTCTTTAGAAGGTTTAATATTAGTATTTTCTATCTTTACCTGACCTTTTTTACAAGCATTAGTAGCTATCGTTCTTGTTTTAAAAACACGTATGCACCATAAATATTTATCAATTCTCATAAAAAAAGTTAAAAAGCTGTATTTGTCTTTTTACAAAGATATAAAAATGCTAAATTGCACCCTTAAATTTTAATGAAAATGAATAAAATAAAATATATCTTAAGTATACTAACTTTAAGTATAATTTTAGTTTCTTGTGATAATGCAACAATAGTAAATCCTTTTGCAAATTTAGATTATGAAGAGATTGCAATAAATGATAACGATTCTATAATCGCTTTTTTAAAAAACAATTATTATGATGCTTCTAAAGACTCTATAAAACCTTTAGTTTCTGGTAAAACTTCTATTTTTTCTGATAATAATAAGTTAAAAACATTAACAGTTACAGAAAATGACATTAATTACAAACTGTATGTGTATGTTGCTGAAGAAGGTAACCCAAAACCTGATAAAGGATTCCCAACTGTGGTGGATTCTGTTTTTGTAAAATATGAAGGTAGAGTATTACTTAACTCCACTACTTTAAGTAGCTCTTTTGATAGCAATACACAATTTTGGTTTACATTAAATAGTGTTGTAAGAGGTTGGACTTATGGTTTTAATAAATTTAAAGGAGGAGAACTAAAAAAAGATTCAAATGGAGGACCGTTTAATGGACCAATTACCTACTTAAATGGGGGTAAAGGTGTTTTATTTATTCCATCTGGTTTAGCATATCCTTCTAGTGATGTAAACAACATACAAAGAGTACCATCTTTGGTGGATGATGTTTTAGTTTTTTATGTAGAATTATTTGACCATGTAGAAAATACGGATACAGACCAAGATGGGATACCTTCTATGATGGAAGATTTAGATGGTGATGGTGAGCCAAGAAATGATGATACAGATGGTGATGGTATACCTAATTTTGCAGATATAGATGATGATAATGATGGCGTTTTAACTAAAGATGAAGATAAAAACGGAGATGGTAACCCTGCTAATGATTTTAATGATCCTGCAAAACCAACAGTGCCAGATTACTTAAACCCTGATATAAAATAAGACCAAATCAAACAAATCTTATTGTAAAAAAAAGCTCTTGATTTTTTAAAATCAAGAGCTTTTTTTATGGTTATTTAAAAGAATTATCTTTCTCTACGTCTTCTTCCAAAACCACCAGATTTTCTGTCTCCAGAATTTCTGTCTGGTCTGTCAGACCTTTTTCTATCTCCACTATCACTTCTTCTAGAAGAAGAACCTTCTGAGCTTCTTCGTTTGCCAAAACCACCATCTTTTTTGCCAAAAGGTTTTTTACCACCTCTTCTACCACCTCCAGAACGTTCTTTTTTCGTAATTTCTACATTTACTGAGCGTCCTTCAAAATCGGGTTGATTAGAAGCAAAAGCCTCTAATGTTTTGTCTTCGAAATTTTTATCAATTTCAAAGAAAGAAAAAGTATCTAAAATGTCTATAGCACCAATTTCTATTTTGTCACCAATATTTTGCTCGTTAATTAAACCAATTAACTTACCAGGATTTAAACTATCTTTTCTACCAATATTGATAAAAAAGCGTGTCATATTCTCGTCTGTAACTCTTGCTCTAGAATTACTTTTAGAAGATAAATCGTTTAAATCTTTAGAGTTTTCGTAATAAGCTAACATTGTATTAAACTCTAAAGACACAAATTTCTGAATTAACTCTTCTCTGTCTAAATCTTTTAATTTTTCGTAAATACTTGGTAAAAACTCATTAATTTCAGATTCGTTCACTTCTGTATTCTGAACTTTATCAATTAAATTCATTAATTGATTCTGAACAATCTCTTTACCTGTAGGTACTTTGCCTTCTACAAATTTCTTTTTTATGATTCTTTCTATCTGACGTAATTTGCCTTTTTCTTTTCCGTTTACTAATACAATAGAAATTCCTTTATTACCAGCTCTACCAGTTCTACCACTTCTATGAGTATAGTTTTCTATTTGATCTGGCAATTTATGGTTAATAACATGTGTTAATTCTGTTACATCTAAACCACGAGCAGCAACATCTGTTGCCACTAAAATCTGAATGGTTTTTTTACGAAATTTACCCATCACAGAATCTCTTTGTGCTTGAGATAAATCTCCATGCAAAGAATCTGCATTATAACCATCTTTTATTAAGTTGTCTGCAACTTCTTGAGTTTCTCTTCGAGTTCTACAAAAAATAATTGCATAAATATCTGGGTTTAAATCTGCAATTCTTTTTAAAGCTGGGTAACGTGTTCTTTCTGAAACAGCATAAAATTCATGACTTACATTATCTGAACCAGAATTTTTCTCACCAGAAGTAATTTCTACTGGTTTTGTCATATAGTTTTTTGCAATAGCCTCTACTTCTCGAGGAAAGGTTGCAGAAAATAATAATGTTTGCTTGGTTTCTGGGGTTGCTTCTAAAACTTTATCAAGTTCATCTTTAAAACCCATATTTAACATTTCATCTGCTTCGTCTAAGACTAACCATTGAACGTTTCCTAATTTTAATGCTCTTCTGTTAATTAAATCTACAGTTCTACCTGGAGTTCCTACAACAATTTGAGCACCTCTTTTTAAAGATCTAATTTGATCTTCCATACTAGAGCCACCATAAACTGTAGCGACTTTTACATCTTTTAAATATTTGCAAAAATCTTTAATATTATTACCAATTTGAACTGCTAGTTCTCTTGTTGGTGATAAAATAATAGCTTGAACATTGTTTTGACTAGGGTCTAAAAGTTCTAATATTGGCAAACTAAAAGCAGCAGTTTTACCTGTACCTGTTTGTGCAAAAGCTTTTAAATCGTCTGTAGATGATATAATTTGCGGAATTGCTTTTTCTTGAATAACAGTTGGTTTTTCATACCCTAAATCTGTTAATGCTCTGTTGATAGGCTCTTTTAAGCCTAATTCTAAAAATGTTGACATTACTGTGTTTTTTGTGGATTCACAGAACGCCCACCTGCAAACCCGTTTATAAATTTCGGACTGATTTTTTAATGAGTTAACCTCAAAATTAAAATCGTGCAAAGGTACATTAAATATAATAAAGAATTACAAAGAGTTTTTTGTATTATTTTTTACTAAGATCTTTTAATTGAGAGTATACTTTATTAGAAAAAACTGAAGCAAAACCATTTACAACTTTGCCTTTCTTATCTATAATTATAGAACGTGGCATTTTACTTGTTAAAAAGTTATTAGCCTCACTTTTGGCATCAATATAAAATTGAGTTTTAACATCTAACTTATGAATTTTATCATCAGAATTACCATCAATCTTTATTTGAATAAAATAAATATCTGGAAATTTTTTAGACAAAAAATTCATTCTAGATGAGATATATGCTGGAGAGATATATTCTGGATTCCAAAAGAATAACAAAGAGTTTTTGTTTTTTACTACTTTTTGAATGTGATGTTTTCCTTTTGTTAAATCATAAAGCTCAAAATCTACTAATTTTTTATCCTTATGAATTGATTCACTATCAGATAGTAGATTTCTTATGTGACTTTTATCTTCTTTATTAGAACTCAATTCAAAATAAGTATCAAAAGCATCCTTATTAATATCACAGCTAGATTTTCTGTAAAAATGACCAATAACTGTTTGTCTTAAAAATGCATTTTTAGACTTTTTTGAATTTATTTTACCATCAATTATTTTTAATAAATCTACAGTAAAACCAGATGTATATTCATTAGCCATGGGTTTATGTCCTAAAGAATATGTTGCATTGTATAGATGATTTCTAATATATCTACTGTAAGGAGGGTAGTACATTAAAGAATCATTATTTATTCTCGCTAACTTTCTATGATTATAAAAAGATGCCTCTAAACTATGAAAATCTTTATCTTTATTGTATTTTGTATGTACAATTTGGTATCTTTCTGCTCTGGCATATATTGGGTATTTTAGAGCAACCTCTAAAACATTATTAAAACCAATAGTTTCATTTGGGTGATTAAAAAAGTATTCTTTATAGGTAATATCTTTAAGATATAAAATAGAATCTACTTTCTTTTTAAATTGCTCAGGTTCTAATTGATTAAATTTATAGAAATTTTTATCATCCTTTTCATCTTCTAAAAAGCAATCAATTAAAATATTATTTCTTTCTGCACCTTTACCTGCAAATACAAGAGATTCATCAAAATCCCAAGTATTTAAACGTAACATTAAACTATCATTCTCTTCTAAATAAATATATTGATTTTCGATACCATGTACAAAATAATACAAACCCTCTTTAATGTCTTTGTATTTTCCTAAAAATCGGTTATTTTTATCTAATTGTAAAGTATCTAAAGCTTTATCCATAGAATATAAAACAACAAAATTGGTTTTAGGGTTTATAATTTTACCTCCAAAAAATGTATTCAAATCTTTGGGCTTGTTACAACCAACAAATGATAATAAAATTAAACTACAGCTAAGTAAGTTTTTTAACATATATAATTTGCTTTTTTTGAGCTGTTACAAATTTAAGTACTCAAGTTTCTTTTGCTTGTTAATTCGTTGTTAAATTCTTTCTTAAAAAAGCGCCAAATTTTTTTATAAAAAAGCATTTTAAATCAACAGTAAAAAAGACAAATCTAATTTGTACTTTTGCAGAAATTTTTAAAAAAATTATATGTTATCAGTATCTAATTTATCTGTTCAATTTGGCAAACGTATTTTGTTTGATGATGTAAATACTAAATTTCAAACAGGAAATTGTTATGGAATTATTGGCGCAAATGGTGCTGGGAAATCTACTTTCTTAAAGATACTTTCTGGTGTACAAGAGCCAACTTCTGGTCAAGTTCATTTAGAAAAAGGAAAAAGAATGTCTGTTTTAACTCAAGATCATTATGCTTTTGATGAGTTTCCTGTTTTAGAAACAGTAGTTATGGGTAACAAAGAATTGTTTAAAGTTAAAAAACAAATAGACGATTTGTATGCTGATTATACTGATGAAAATGCAGAAAAAATTGGCGAACTTCAAATAATTTTTGAAGAAATGAATGGTTGGAATGCAGATTCTGATGCAGCTGCAATGTTATCTAACTTAGGTATTTCTGAAGATTTGCATTATACATTAATGAAAGATTTAGATGGTAAACAAAAAGTACGTGTGTTAATTGCACAAGCACTTTTTGGTAATCCTGATGTTTTAATAATGGATGAACCTACTAACGATTTAGATTTCGAAACCATTGCTTGGTTAGAAAATTTTATTGCAAATTTTGATAATTGTGTAATTGTTGTTTCGCATGACAGGCACTTTTTAGATGCAGTTTGTACACATATTTCTGATATCGATTTTAGTAAAATAAACCATTATTCTGGGAATTATACTTTTTGGTATGAATCTAGCCAGTTAGCAACAAGACAAAGAGCACAGCAGAATAAAAAAGCAGAAGAAAAGAAGAAGGAATTGGAAGAATTTATCCGTCGTTTTTCTGCGAATATGGCAAAATCGAAACAAGCTACTTCTCGTAAAAAAATGATCGAGAAATTAAATGTAGAAGAAATTAAACCCTCAAGTAGACGTTATCCTGCCATTATTTATAAAAGTGATAGAGAAGCTGGAGATCAAATTTTAAATGTAGAAGGTTTATCTAAAGATTTTGAAGGAGAAAAATTATTTCATGATGTACATATCAACTTAAATAAAGGAGATAAAATTGCTGTAATTTCTAAAAATTCTAGAGCTGTAACTGCTTTTTATCAAATTGTAATGGGGAATGAAAAAGCAGATGCAGGTAAATTTTCTTGGGGAGTTACT
>JBGCFX010000180.1:0-9364 GCA_045110395.1 Polaribacter sp. | reverse complement strand
ATATTCTGAAGCTGGCGCAAAAATTTCTTATGATGTAGAAGAAGCTTTTAAATGTAATATTGTTTTAAAAGTTGCACCACCTACTGAAAAAGAAATTAGCTATATGAATCCGCAAGCGATTCTTATTTCTTCATTGCAACTAAAAACTCAAGATAAAAAATACTTTGAAAGTTTAGCAAAAAAACGAATCACAGCTGTTTCTTTCGATTATATAAAAGATGAACACAACACCTACCCAATTGTAAAGTCTTTAAGTGAAATTGCAGGTACAGCCTCTATATTAATTGCAGCAGAATTAATGAGTGGTACTAATAAAGGAAATGGTTTATTATTAGGCAATATTGGTGGTGTACCACCAAGCAGCGTAGTTATTTTTGGTGCAGGAACTGTGGGAGAATATGCTGCAAGAACTGCATTGGGCTTAGGAGCTAGAGTTAAGGTTTTTGACAATTCTATTTCTAAATTAAGAAAGTTACAACATTCTTTAAGCGCACCAATTTATACTTCTACATTACAACCGAAATCAGTCGCAAAAGCATTAATGAGATGTGATGTTACTATTGGCGCTATTAGAGGTAAAAACAGGTCTCCTATTTGCGCTACTGAAGAAATGATTGAAACTATGAAAGAAGGTGCTGTAATTATAGATGTAAGCATAGATAGAGGTGGTTGTTTTGAAACTTCTAATGTAACAACACACACAACTCCAACCTTTATTAAACATGGAGTTGTACATTATTGTGTGCCAAATATTCCTGCAAGATATGCAAGAACAGCTTCTGTTTCTATTAGTAATATTTTCACGCCATATTTGTTAAATATTGCAGAAGAAGGTGGTTTTGAAAATGCAGCTCGTTTTGACAAAAGTCTTAGAAATGGAATGTATTTTTATCATGGAATTTTAACCAATAGAACTGTTGCAGATTGGTTCGATTTACCTTTTAGAGATATTAATTTGTTGATATTATAGAATTAAAATTATCAATTACGAATTATACTTTTTAAACCAACTATTTCCTTAAATTTGCACTTCAATTTTCTACAATGCTAATCAAACGAATTGGATATTATTTAGTGGGTTTATCTTTAGGGTCTATTGCTGTATACTTTTTCTGGCAAAAGAAACAGGCTACTTTTGATTATGGAATGGATGCAAGAACTCTAAAAACAATTAGAGTAAGAGAACGTATGTATTCTGATGAAGCAAAATATACGATGGAAAAACACAATATTGATACTCTAAAAATATCTACTATTTTATTTACAGGTGATGTAGATTTCGGAAAAGGAAAACCAAGAGAAAAACCTTGTGCAGAGTATTTTATCACAGGAAAAAAAGAGTTAGAAAAAGTGAGTTTATTAGTAAAACGTTGCGATTCTACTGCTACTATTCAGAAAGTTATTGTTGAGTAATAACTATCTAGTATGTCATTTCTGCTTAGGCAGGAATCCATAAATAGCTTTTAGAATATCAATTTACCAACTATGGATTCCTTTTATCACAGGAATGACAAAAAACTAACAATTCCGATATTTATCATTCAAACCCACTTTATTTAAAATCATAGGGATAATTTTTGCTATTCTTGTTTGTTTTGTGTTGTCTCTTTTTGCCGATAAAATATAATCACAAAATTCTCTTTGTTTAGATTTAGAAAACTCATTAAATAAATACTTTAATTGAATATTTTTAGAAAGTTCAATTTTTAATTCTTCAGGAATAACAACAGGTTTGGTGTTTCTTTTAGGCTTAATTTCTTTACCAGCTTCAGAATTACTCATGGCTTCTAAAACATATAATTTTACCAATTCAGTATCAATTTCATCTAAAGAAATAAAACGCATTTGACGCATTCCAAGAGTTTTGTCTTTTTGAGCATTGATTAAAATATTTGCTTCGTCTTTTAAAAAAACGCCATGATGAAACCAAATTCCGCAATAATTTTTAAAAGCAGATAATCCTAAAATATTTTTTCGCTTATGAATATAAGCTGGAATTCCCCATTTTATGTCCTCTTCTAAAGCAAGTTCTAGCAAAACAGTTCGTAAAACTTTTAGTTCTTTTTGCCATTTTGTATGAATTGCAATATAATCGTCAACTTTTGGATTCATAACTTTATGCATTTGATGGATTACAACTTATCATCCATTGAATACCAAATTTATCAATACAACTCCCGAATTTTCCTCCCCAAAAAACTTCATTAAAGGGCATTGTTATTTTTCCTTCTCCTCCTAATCCTTCAAAATATTTGAAAGCACTTTCTTCATCATCAGCTAAAATAGAAACATGAAAATTGTTTCCTTTGTTTAATGGTTGATGAAAATCATCTGATGCTTTTATCTCACAATTTTTCCCGAAAATTAGAGTTTGATGCATTATTTTATCTGCAATTTCTGGCTTACAAAATTCAGGTGGCCCATCAGAATAACGCATAAAGTCAGAGAATTCACCATCAAAAACATCTTTATAATACAGCATTGCTTCTTCGCAATTACCATCAAACATTAAATAAATTCCACAATTCATAATTTTAGTTTTTAGTTCACTTTTTAAAGTTACACATTATTTTTATAATAATGACTTTCAATTTTATCCACTTTTTTAATGGTCTTTTTTACCCAATTAAAATACAGAATTTCTTTTTCTTCTTGTGATAATTGCCAGTTAACATCAGAATTTCGAAGCTTTGTGGTTACATCTTGCAAAATAATTGCTGCTGCTACAGAAATATTTAAACTCTCTGTAAAACCTACCATTGGTATTTTAAGAAAGCCATCTGCATTTTCCATAATATAATCTGAAACACCTTCTGCCTCTACTCCAAATACAAAAGCTGTTTTTTTGGTGATGTCAAAATCTTGTAACAAACAAGAATCATTATGTGGAGTTGTAGCTATAATTTGATAGCCTTTTTCATGTAAATTATCTAAACAAATTTTGGTGTTATCTCCATCAGATTTATAACGTTTAGAAGTAATCCATTTTTGAGAACCTTTAGCTACGTGTCTAGAAACCTTATTTGTATATTTATTTTCGATTGCATGTACATCTTGAATACCAAAAATATCTGCAGTTCTTACTACTGCACTTGCATTATGTGGTTGATAAATATCTTCTAAAACCACAGTAAAATGTCTTGTTCTATCTTCTAAAACTTTCTTAAAAAGCGTTTTTCTCTTTTCTGTTAAATATCCTTCAAAGTATTCTAAAAGTTTTTTATCAATCATAATTACAAACTTAAAATTATTATTTTTATCTTCATTAAGATTTTTATAAAATACGAAAACCATTTATTTGATGAAAAATTTAGTTGTTTTAACAGGAGCAGGAATTTCTGCAGAAAGTGGTATACAAACCTTCAGAGATGCTGATGGTTTATGGGAAGGACATGATGTGATGAAAGTTGCAACTCCAGAGGGTTTTAAAGCGAACCCTGAATTGGTTTTAGATTTTTACAACCAACGTAGAAAACAATTATTGGAAGTTACACCTAATAAAGCACATTTTAATTTACAAGAATTAGAAAAATATTATGATGTAGAAATTATCACTCAAAATGTTGATGATTTACACGAAAGAGCTGGAAGTAAAAACATCATACATTTGCATGGAGAATTGTTAAAAGTAAGAAGTTCTGCTGATGAAAATTTAGTTTTAGACTGGAGAAAAGATTTGGTTTTAGGTGATTTATGTACTAAAAAAAAACAATTAAGACCTCATATAGTTTGGTTTGGAGAAATGGTACCAATGTTAGACACAGCAATAGAAATAACTAAAAAAGCTGATATACTTGTAATTATAGGTACTTCTATGCAAGTCTATCCTGCTGCAAGTTTGGTAAATTTTATAAAACCAAATACGCCTATTTATTTTATAGATCCAAAACCTTCTGTCTCTAAAAATGATTTTAATAATTTAACGATTATTAAAGATGTTGCAAGTTCTGGAACAGATAAATTACTTAGTAAATTGATAGTTAATAATTAGTTTATTTAGGAACACCAGCCTTATAAATTTCTACCTCAAAAGTAGTTTCAATTTTATATGCTGTATTTGGCTTTATAAGTATTGATTGTCCTTTTTTCAAATTATATTCTTTATTATTTTGATGAATTGTTGCAAAACCATTTAAAGCAATTAAAATTTCTACAGAATTTGACATTGAAATATGAGATTCTGAAGGTTTTAATTCTATTTTACTTAGTTCAAAATCTTTAGCAATAGTTTTATAAACTACTTCAGCATTCAATTCATTATTATTACCATTTAAAATTTCTGGAATAGTTTCTTCAAATTTTATGTTATTTAAAAGTTCTTTTACGTCAATATGTTTAGTTGTTAAACCTCCCCTTAAAACATTATCTGAGTTTGCCATTAATTCAATATTTTTTCCTTCTAAATAAGCATGTGGTACTCCAGCATCTTGAAAAACGGCTTCACCTTTTGATACGTTTAGAATATTAAAAAAATAAATTGAGAAAATACCTCTATCAATATCATTAGAAACTTTGCTATTAAGTGATTTTGCAGACCAATATTCAGAAGAAGACTTTTTTAACTCATTATTTAAATATTTAGGGTAAATTCTATCTACTAAAGGCATTAAAATCTTATTAACTTCTTCCTGAGAATACTCCATTACTTTTTTATAAAGTCCTAGATATCCCTTTTCGTTAAAAGTCTTTAATAAATAACTTAGTTCTGGTGTATCTTTTAAATTTTTAATCAATTTTTTTCTTTCTAAAAAACCATGTAGCAACCAAAAATCACTTAGTGCAACCATAATTTCTGGCTTATGGTTTTTATCTTTGTAATTTCTGTTTTTTGCAGTTAATGGAATTCCTTTTCGGTTTTCAGTACTATACCCTATTTCTGCAGCCTCTTTAGTAGGATGCACTTGTATTGAAAGCATTTTATTTACATCTAAAACTTTAAACAAATATGGAAGTTTACCAAAATTACTTACAACATTTAAACCTAATTTTTCAATTGGTTCCTGACTTAAAAACTCATTTAATGAAATATTTCCTTCTGTTGTTTTTATTAATGATGGGGCTTTTAAATGAGCTCCCAACCAATATTCTGCATAATTAGAATTAGTCGTATTATTTTCTGATATCAAATACGGAATAAACTTTTTACCTCCCCAATCATAATTCTGAATTTTTCCTTCAATTTGATAAATACTATCTATGCTACTTTCTATTGCTATCATAATACTTTTTTAGCTATAATTCATTAATACTGTATACGCTTCTTAATAAAACTCTTTCCTCTTTTTTTAAAACCAATTCTTGTTCAAATACATCTTTAACTTTTTCGATAGTTATAGGATCTGAAATGTTTGCTGGGCTTGTATGAATTATTAAATTTATATTTTCATTTTTTGATAAAAACCTTACTCCTGCTTTAACAGCCAACATCATTTTTTTCTCTTTTCTTAAATTTAAAATTGAAATATCACATTGAGAAGAGTTCTTAAGTTTATTCAAGATTTTTAGAACCTTTTTGTGATTGCCATTATTAACTAAGCAGATTTTAATTTTTTGATTGAAAAAAGATTTAAAAATTAGAGAATTCGTTTCATCAATATCTTTTTTTCCAAAAATTATAATGATTCCTTTTTTCATTTTAAATATTCTTAGCTGTTTCTAGTTTAAAAAAAAGCTGTTTATTATGTTGTGTTAACTTAAAAGTTTTTTTGCTATTTTTTTTAGCTCTATAATGCCATGCAATTTGGCCTAATTGACCAACAATTTTAACCGAGTCTTTCATTGATAACTTAGAGCCATCAGCATGAATCCATCTTTTTAAAGGTTGTTCATAAAGAATGTTTTTTGCTTTTTTTAGCCCAAAATGAAAGGTTATTCTTCTAAATATTTCTACATCAAAAATCCACTGTGTTACAAATTTTTTACCAAAAGAAATCTCAATTACATCTTTATGAAAAATTTTTGCGCCACACTGTGTGTCGTTAAAATCCATAGAAAGAATTTTCCTGATGATAAAATTTATGGTTAAGCTTATTATTTTTCTTGCTGATTCTTTAGTAATATTTGCACCCATTCTCGTTATTCTAGAACCACTTATTATTTTATAATCAGAATTTTCTATGGTAGAAACTAAATCGTCAAAGTCTGCTAAATCTGTAGATAAATCTGCATCTAAAAACCCTATATAATCTAAATCTTCTTGTTTAGCCATGTATAACATTCCTTGTCTTACAGCTTCAGCTTTTCCGCCATTTTCCTCACAATCATATACAGTAATAAAATCTTCTCTTCCTTTTCTTAAATCGTTTAAAACCTCTAGTGTTTTATCTTTACTACCATCATTTACAAAACATAAATGATATCCAGAATTTTTAACGATAAAATCTGTAAACTCTTTGCTTAACAATCTTTTTTCTTCATTATAACAAGGTATTACAACACCAACACACCTTTGCTGAATAATAACTCCTTTATTTAAAATTATTCTGTTTTCAATAACAGGTGCACCTATTAACCTTTTTACTCTTGCTAAAACTTCTACTAAACTTAAAGGTTTTTTCATGTAATCATTAATACCTAAATCAAAACCTTCTGTAATTATATTATCATCTGTATTACCAGATAATATCATAATTGGAGTTGATGATTTTTTAATTCTACGAATATGTTTTACCACTTCCATTCCAGAAACTAATGGCATATTAATATCAACAATTACCAAATCTGGTTCAAAAGAATTATAAGTTTCAATTCCTTTAGATGCATTTGTTTCTGTAAGAACTTCATATCCTAATTCTTTTAGTCTATTTTCTAGAGGTATTAAAACTAATTTTTGATCATCTATTGCTAATACTTTCATAATATTTGTTTTTTTGTTACTTTATTGCACTTCAAAAGTAGTTTTGTTTTAATTGTAAATTCCTTGATAATGCTATATTTGGAGTTTTCTATAGACGAATGGAAGTTATCTGAAGTCAAATAAAGTTTTGCTCATAATTTAAAAGATTTATATTTACATTATTATATTTGATCACCTTGCTAATGAAAGAAAAATCTAATAAATACCTAATTACAGCAATACTACTGGCAGTAATATTTCATGGTTCTACAATTTTTTATACATTAGAATCTACTTATGATGCTTTAATACATTTATTTTTTGCTGATCATTATGCTAATAGTTGGTTTGAACCTTGGAATTATAAATGGTACACAGGCTTTACTGTTCAAAGTTATCCACCTTTAGTTCATCAAACTATAGGAGCATTATCTTTAATTGGTGGTTTAAAATTCGGGTTATTTACTGTTGCTTTAATTGCAATTGCACTTTTTGTAACAGGAGCTTACAGATATTCTTTATTAATAACCTCTAACAGAACTGTTGCTGGTTATGCAGCTATATTAGCTGTTTTTTCATCATCTTTTATAGAAACACTACATATTTTTGGTCAATTACCTAGTATCATTGGTGTTTCTGTATTAATGCATGCTTTACCAGAAATCTATTTATGGTTAAAAACAGGTAAGTATAAATTCTTTTTTACATCACTTTCTTTAATTGCAGTTACAGTTACCTCTCATCATGTAACACCTATTTTTGGAATGTTATTTTTTATATTTCCATTAATAGGTACAGTAATAATGGATGTTGCAAGAGAAAAAGTAAATTCTTATAAAGAAGTAACTTTTTCATTATTTTTAAAAACCTTTTTTAAACAACTAAAACGAAATTTAGTATTTGGTTTTTCTTCATTATTCCTTATTATATTTTGTATTTTTCCTTATTGGCTAAATTCTAAAAAAAATCCTATTACTCAAGTACCTATTCCTCACGGATCTAGAGATAGTTTTATTGATGTTGCTTCTTCTGGATTGGTGTTTTTTACAATTCCTTGGGGAATTTTATTATTTATACTACCTTATATTTTTTATAGATATTTTAGCAAAAGATATTTGTTTTTTGGTTTGTCTTTTACTATGCTAGTTATTTTAGGAACTGGAGGAACAACACCAATACCTAAAATGATTTTAGGTGAAAACGCTTTTAATATTTTAACATTAGATAGGTTTACACTTTGGGCTACAATTATGTCCATACCAATGTTTGGAGAATTTATTTACAGATTTGTAGAGGGAGATTTAAAAGTATTAATTCAAGATAAATTTGGAGCTGTATATCATAGATTGTTAGGTGGGATATTAGCTGCTTTATATATTGGAATGGTAATTTTTACAATGAGTCTAGGATATTTTAGACCTTCTCAACCTCAAAAAATTAAAATGCTACCAATCGTTAATTTCTTGAGTCAAGATTCTCATGATCAATGGAGATATTTAACACTTGGATTTGGAGACCAAATGGCTTGGTTAGCTGCACAAACAAATGCTATGAGTGTAGATGGTAATTATCACTCTGCAAGACGTTTACCTGAACTAACTACAAGACCTATTGAACGATTAGAAAATTCTAAATTTAAAGGTGTTGCTGGTATTGGTTCTTTACAACAATTTTTAACAACTCCAGAAAAATATAATTTAAAGTATATTTTTTCTAATGATAAATTTTATGACCCTCTATTGTTTTTCTGTGGATGGCAACGTTTGTCTCAATTAGAAAATGGAATTATGGTTTGGGAGAAATTAAACGTTCCTCCTATTTCATCAATTTTGCCAAAAGAAGATGTACCTGCTTGGATTAAAATAATTTGGGGAATCATTCCTTTTTTAACTGTTCTAATTGCATTTATTTTAAATATACAATCGTTATTTGTTAATAGTTTAAAAACAAAATTAAAAGTATCACCTGCTTATTTTAAATTTAAAGTAAACTATAAAAATTTTTCGAAAATTGTATTAAAAGCATTTCATATTTGGTCTATAATTTTAATTCTAATTATAGTATACGCATGTTATATGTTTTACATTAAAAACGATACACAAAGATCTCCAGAAAATGTTGTGAAGGCTTATTATGATGCTTTAGACTTTAAAGAATTGAATAAAAGTTTTACATACATAGACCCAGAAGATAAACTAACACGTGATCAATATTTATTAGAAATATCTGTTACAGATGGACTATTAAGTTCACATGCCAAATTAGATGCTATAACAACAGAAATAAAAAAACAAACTGATAGTTTAACAACTCTAAAGGTAGAAACAAAATGGATTACTCCACTTGAAAAATTATCTAAAGTAGAATATAGAACAACTGTTAAAAGAAATGGAAAGTGGTTTTTAAAACCAACAAGAAAATCTATAGACCTTCCCCCAGATCAATTATATTCTAAAAATAATACAAGTTATTTTAACCAGGGAAGAAGGAAAGTTACCACAGAACAAACACATCATGAAGATATTTTAA